>JAICEO010000001.1 GCA_025924135.1 Nitrososphaeraceae archaeon
AGTAGGAATTTTTAGCGCATTGTTATTCTTTGGAGTAGCAGCACTGTTTCTTCCAGCAACAGCACTTCAAAATTCTATTGCAATGGCACAAGAATATTATCCTGAATATGAAGAAAATGACTATTATTATGATCAAGAATATGATCAATACAAAAATAATAATGATAATGATAAGTATAAGAATGGTCCAATAGTCAATGTAGAGAAAAAATTATTCATATGTAATAATGTAACCGGTAGTCTAGACAACTTCTTTGCATGTGTAGGTCAACGCGATGCAGAATTCCCAGACTTTTTCTTTCCACCAGCACTAGATAGCGGTGAATATATACCATGTAATGATGAAATATGTCCAGTTATAGATGAATCAGACTTTAGTGCTCAAATTTTGAAGGATGTTGCAACTGTACGAGATATAACACCTGATGGTACTCCAGTAAATCTGGACAAGTTCCACTATTCCGTAACTGAAGAACAAATATCCGATACAATATCAACCGGAGGTACTTGTGAGGCTGTTGGTTTTACACATAGTTTATTCTATGAGAAAGTAAGAGACGATAGGGATGTTAATTATTTTATATGTGTTAATTATGTAGGGGATTGTGAGGGCACCATATATCCTGGTGAAGAGAAGACATGTACAATAGAGAACTACATTGTTGAAGGAAATGTTTTTCCTTTACTGCCTAGTGATAATAATCCAGGTAGTGTACAATCATCATTACAACAGATGTTCACCAAACAAGCCACTCCATCTTTATCGAATATTCTAGGAGATAGAATCCCTCATCTAGCACACTAACAAAAACAAAAAATTATTTTTTTTATTTTAACAACATTACCAAGACTAAGTAGTTTAAATATTGCAGAGTTAATTACAATTAAAAATTCAAATGATATTAGAAAAGATTCACCTTTGTATTTGTATATTTATTAAAAACAATTCAATATTCTAGGAGTGGGATTCGAAACCATAAGGTTCACTTGGGGGTTCTTATTTTTATAATTTATTGTTATTGATAATGATCGAGATACATCTTAATCCAGGACTAGCATGGAGGGATGAGATTTAAACCGATTCAGAATTATAAATATTGGTGTTAAAGAATTTATTCTGTTCTGTAACCTGTGTTTTCAGCATACAAACTATTACTTATTTGTCTAAAATAAAGTTTATGTATTTACTTTATTGGATGCAATGTGAACCTCGTAATTCACATTAAACATTGTAACAATATTATCTAAACTTTCATCGAGAGAGAAGCGACATATTGTAACCCATGTATTATTTTTTATTACTTCAATTTTACCTTCTAATGAATCAGAATGTTCGGATTCTATTTCTAAGTTATGTCTAAATTTTTTTTTAGTTGGTTGATAATTTTTTCTGAAGCGGTAATAAAAATTTTTTTCAATAAAATTTTTTTTACCCATTTATTATATTATCTTTGTGAAGTGTATTAACTTTTAACTATATAGTAAAAATTTATTATCTTTAAGAAAAGACAAGTGCAGTATCTATATTTCTAATATAATTTTTTTAGTAAAATATAGTCAGTATTATTTTATTATACACTTGATAAATTATTTAGGATATAAAAATTATATAAATTAAATTATTTGAGGTTTTTGTGCCTTCTATAATCAATCTCTCTTTGTTTTTCTTCCTTCATGTGATGTAATCGGTCTTTTTCATTTAAAAACTGTTTTCCACAGTTATTGCATTTTCTAATAATCTGTTTATGGATTTCTTTCGCATGTTTTAACAATTCCTCAGAGGTCCTAAATTTTTCCTTACAAGTAGTACAATTATTTTTCTTCTGCAATAAAAATTTCAACATTTAATTATAAATACTATAAACCACTATTAAAATTCACCGCTATTTTAAAACATTATAATTTTTTTCATATTTCTTAAAATATTTAGAATCCTAGATTACCTCCAAAGAGGGATCGAAAGTGATAAACTAGCCTTTCACCCATTTTGTTCTTATACTTAGAGTTGATTGTTGTTTGGCATTTACTTATTCTCTTGAAGAAAATTTAAACATGATTATAGATAGAAAATGTAAGAAATGACTTGATAATGAAAACTATGAGAGACAGTTGAAAATCTTCAGAATGTTAAAATATCAAATCAAGAGATGGGTAAATGGATATTTGAATAATAAAATTTCAATATGAGTAAGGAAATAAGAGAATTTTGGAAAAAGTATAAATGATGCCAAATTAAAAAAGGTATATTTTAATTGAAAAATTATAAAAAACTAATAGAAAAATCTTCTCTTGTTAATTCTTTGTTAATTGCTATTAACAAAATTTATTATCAAAAGGGTGAACTTTCAAAATTTTATATTGTAGGAGGAATTGGCTTAATTATAAACTATTTAGTATCTTATTTCATTTTTACCTCTTTTCATCTCGACCATATTCAATCAAGTATTTTTGGAATTATTGTTTCTTTAACTTCTAATTTTCTCTTAAATAAACTTTGGACTTTTCAAGATAGAACCTTGAAATATGATATAGTATTAAGACAATATTTAAAATATTTTATTTTCAATTCTGTTGGAGTAATAATACAAGTATCAATAGTGTATGGATTTGGTAAGACTAGCATTGATTATGGTTACATTGTAATAATTGCAATATCTATTGCATCAATTCTAAATTATATTGTCAATAAAAAATTTATTTTTAAGAATACAAATGAAATTGTAGATATACGCAATAAGTTTTGGAGTTAAAGAATAAATAACAATGATTATTTTTACTTAAAACAAATTCAAAAGATTCTTTTGCAATTAACTATCTCAAATCAAAATCTTGGGAATTAATGACAAGAAATCATATGATAGAATCATAGAAATTATGAATCACCATCATCAATAAATTAAATTTTGTATTTAAAATACAGTGCAGCAGATAGATTAATAAAATACAAAAAAATTATCCCTCAGAAATGCTAAAAAATGCACCACCGGGATGGAGAATTATTAATTGTGAATCCAAGGTATATTCGAATGAATATATCCAACTCTATGAAGATTTGTTGGATATTAATGGTTTTAAAAAGATATATGTTAGAGGAAAAAGGAAAAACTTTTCGACAGTTGTCCCTTTCCTTTCTGTAGACAAAATCTTAGTAATCAAAAGTTATCGACATATAGTTGATTCATTACAATTTGAAATTCCTTCTGGATATATTGAGGATGGTGAATCACCTAAGGATGCTGCAATACGTGAATTCAAAGAAGAAACGGGTTATAGCGCCAGTAAGATTTTATTTGTAGGCGAATATACTCTTGATTACTCTATGTTTGAACAAAAAGGTTACATATTTGCAGCTTATGATCTTTTACAAAATCAGCAACAACATCTAGGATTAATGGAAAGTATCAAAATTGAATCATTAACTATAGATCATGTCAAAGAAATGCTTTTAAATGGAAAAATTTTAAATGCCGCTTCTATAGTTGCCTTATATAGATCTCTTGATTTTCACGAAAAAATTGTAAGGAAAAATAGTTTTAATGATTAATCTCTTTTAAAACCTTTTCAAAAATAACCATTCCCTTGGAAATTTCCTCATTAGTAATAACAAGTGGAGGTAATATTCTAATAGTTTTTAAACCAGAGGGAATAACTAATAGTTTATTCTTAAATAATCTCTTAATTACCTTATTCCTAATCTCTTTTGAATGAAATTCGACTCCCAACATTAATCCTAGACCTCTTACGTCTATTATTTTAGTATCTTTATTTTTTATCTCAATTAGACATTTTTTTAAAAGATTCCCAGATTTATTGACTTTTTCTAATATTTTTTCATTGTAAATAATATCAATTGTTTTTCTTCCAATAGCCATATCTATTCTGCTTCCACCTCCCCATGTGCTAGATAGTACTCCGGGTTTAGGTGGTTCATACTTTTTATCAAACACTACGGCTCCAAGTTGCAATGCTTTTCCAATTGTGAAAATAGATGGTTTAATACCGTAATGTTGATATGTCCACCATTTTCCTGTTCTTCCTAAACCGGTTTGGACTTCGTCTATAATAAGAGGTATGCCATATTTTATAGATGTTTTGTGGATATTGCTAACAAATTTTTTACTGGCTACATTTACTCCTCCTTCTCCTTGAACTAGTTCTATAATAATAAAAGAAACTTTATATTCACTCGCTATTTCTTTAATATTGTCTATTTGAGGGTCATGATCTGAAATACAAAATTTTAACCTCTTTACTGGGAGTTCAGGAAAATTGATCTTCTGTATTTCTTTACTAGATGTAAAAGCAAGTGCACCTAAGGTTCGTCCATGAAATGCATTTATACAAGATATCCCCGGTAACGGACCAGTGCGTCTATAAGCAAGTTTAATTGCATTCTCCACTGCTTCTGCTCCACTGTTTATAAAAAAAACTTTTGAATTTGGAGTGCTAATTGAAAGCAATTTTTCAGCTAGTTGACAATGCTCTTCACAATAAAAATCCTGACCTGCTATTTTATGTGCACCTATACTTCCATATCTTTTTATAATCGCATTAAGTTCTGGGTGGTTATAACCTAAAGGACAGGAGGCAATATTAGAAGTAAAATCTAAATATTGTTCTCCATCTACATCTTCTAGATAACATCCTTGACCATCCTTAATCACTAAAGGATAGACAAATGTTGAATTATAAGCAAGTTGATGTATTTTTTTTACGATGGACAAAGATTTTTTCTTCATCATAATATCATTATGATGTTTTTTATAATTCCAGGTCAAATCAATTGTATAAGGTTATTTGATAATAAATTGTTTAATAAATATAAGATCTATATTAGTTATATGAAATTTATAAATGAACTAACATATGAGAATTATATCAAAAAAAATCAAGAGAATGTATTCCATAAAAAATTTGATCAGGCAATTGAATCTATAAAAAAACAATTTAATAATAATGATTATCCCATTATTATAAATAATGAAAAAATATACACTAAAGATAAATATAAACATGTATCACCAGTAGACCGACGCATAATACTTGGACATATTTCCAAGATATCAGATCCACTAATAAGTAAAGCTATAGAGTCGTCGTATCATTCATTCAAAGACTGGAGTAAACTTAATTATAAAAAAAGAATAAAAATCCTTAAAAAGGTCGCAAATACCATCCGAGCGAAAAAATTCCAACTTGCTGCCCTATTAACATTCGAAAATGGTAAAAATAGATATGAATCAATTGCAGATATTGATGAAGCAATAGATTTTATAAATTATTATTGTAGTGATATGATTAACAATAATGGATACGTTACCAAAAATAATTCCATAAAAAAAAATCCAAAAAATATTAGTGTCCTGAAACCTTATGGTGTTTGGGCAATAATATCACCTTTTAATTTTCCTGCGGCTATTTTTGTTGGAATGAATATCGGAGCAATTATTACAGGAAATACTGCCGTTGCAAAACCTGCAAGTAATACCCCACTAATTGGCTATAAAATCGTAGAAATAATGATAGAATCAGGTTTACCACCAGGTGTGTTAAACTACATTACTGGTGATGCTGCAAAAATAGGAAAAATTATAATTAACGATGATAAGATTTCAGGCTTAGTTTTTACAGGGTCCAAAGATGTGGGATATACTCTTTATAAAAATTCCGCTGATATAAAACCTCGCCTAATAATCGCAGAATTAGGCGGAAAAAATCCCACCATTGTTACTAAAACTGCCGATTTGGACAAAGCTGCAGAGGGAGTCAGCCGAGCAGCTTTTTCTTATGCAGGACAAAAATGTAGTGCATGTTCAAGAGTTTATGTTCAAAAAAATGTAAAGGAAGAATTTATTGCGAAGCTAATAACAAAAGTAAAGAAAATAAACGTAGAAAATCCAAATCAAATAAATTGTGATGTAGGTCCGTTGATTAACTTTAATGCCTTACAAAACTTTAAGAAATATGTGGATATTGCATCACAAGATGGACGAATTTTATATGGAGGAAAAGTTAAAGAGGAGGGGAATTTAAAATATGGATATTACGTCAGCCCCACGATAGTAAGTGAAATATCACTTGATAATATCCTTTTCAAGAAGGAATTATTCTTGCCATTTCTATGTATTGGTGAATTTGACCAATTTTATGAAGCACTAGATCTATGTAATAATTCTGAATATGGATTAACAGCTGGACTATATTCAAAAGATAAAAAAGAGATAAATGATTTTTTAAATAATATAGAATCTGGAGTTGTCTATGTAAATAGACCAAAAAGCTCGACTACAGGTGCGCTTGTTGGAAATCAATCGTTTGGTGGTTGGAAAAATTCTGGTTTCTCTGGAAAAGGAACAGGTGGAAAATATTATCTTACACAATTTATGAGGGAACAAAGTCAGACAATTGTAGAATAAAACTCAATAAATTTCATAGTTATAATTTATGATACCATTTCAACTCGATTTAATGTTTCGATGATAACTACCTTCTTTTTATAAAATAAGCTCTTCAATATCGAATAAATTTAGGTATTAAATTTCTAATGATTTTTCAATACTAAAGTCAGAATATATTTGTCTTTACTTAAAATTATTATATAAACAATTAAACAAATGATAAAAAGTCAATTGAGCAGTATTCTCTATTCTTTTCGCTACAAAAGTTATTGTTGTTGAAGGGGTAGAGCCTTTTATTATTCGCATGTTAGCAATATGTGAAATTATATACTTATAAATCCATAACTATATAACAAAATTCTTGATGAATAGTACACGCCCTATCGGTATAACAATAATATCTATTTTGATGATACTCAATGGTTCATTTTTACTATTTAGTGGAATAGTGATTTTTTTTCTAGCCTCAAATTTTGCTACTACTGTAAATACCCTTGATCTGTTTTCTTCTAATAATACAGAAATAAACAATTCTAATTTTACTAATAATATTAATTCCAATATAATCCATAATTTTAATTACTTTCTTTATTTTATAGCAGTTACTATCACTATATTCGCATTAATTCATTTCTTAATATCCTATGGTCTTTTAAATGGTAGGTCTTGGGCTCGTAGTACTACCCTAATAATATCTTTTATATCTATATTAGGTAACATCTTTATGATTTTAATGGTGTTAACTTTGTTCACGCGTATTGAATTGATCATAAACGATCCTTCTATATTAGTTGGTAATATTTTGACTATAATAATAAATACTTTAATAATATGTTATCTTTTAAGAAATGAAGTGAAAGCTTATTTCGATTTTAGGTCTCACAAGAAATCCTCCTTTTCTTCATCTTTTGGTGACCTACGTTAACAAGTTATTAACTCGTTGTAGTTATATAAAGTTAGGCGTTTTATAATTTAGTTTGGACTATTTCTTTAACTCTTTGATCAATTTTTAAAGTAAGTTCATACATTTCGGCCTTATTTAATTGCTGTAAATGATCAACAAAATCCTTTTCCCAGACATTTTTTGCTTGTATTTTATTTCCGCTTATATCGGTTCGATATCTATTTCTAAATGCAATATGAGCAAAATCATTTTTTAATGCACCATGAAAATGCCAAATAAAGGGAGGTATGCTAACAACATCTCCATCTTCTAGTATGATTGTTTCCGCAGATGCTTCGAGATTTTCAATAATATTTTCTTTAAACAGACATAAGATTCCTTTTCCATTAGTCGTGATGAGGATTTGTTCAGTTTCATGATAATGTAAAGTAGTTAAGGCACCTTTTTTAAAAAAAACATGATACATTTCATGTTCAAGTGAATTAGTTTGATTTAAAACCTCGATCATAACAACTTCACCCCTAAAATAGTCTTTATTGATGTCTTTTTTCTGTGAGGAAAAAATATTTCCCTTAGCCAATACTCTAACGTTAATTTTTAAATATTTATTTCTAAGCATTATACTGTATAAAGCAAATAATTTAGAATATTGAATAAAATTATCTCATTCAATATTAATGTAATTTTGATTTTTGATATATTTTCAATTTAGAATTTTATACTACCTATAAAAAAATAAAAAGATGATTCTTTTAGTTATATTAAAACTATTAGCAGAATTAAAAATATATATAAAGCTCACATTGTAATGGTATTAAAACAACCGCAATTGGAGATCTATTTCGATAGAATGATCTTGAGACTTTATTATAACAACATAACTATTGAAAAAGAATAATAATTACATTTGAAATTCTATGACATTAATAGCTTGTTGAAAAATTGGATAGAATTAGGCACAAATAGAAAGGATAAGAGAAAGGGTTTATTTCAATGGAATTTGTTAATTATCTACTTCCATAATAATTATTGAATTGATATATTAGAATGATTAAAAATTAAAGAACTAGTTATATTTGGAAGGATAATTTGTAAATAAAATATAAATTTGTATTAACAATATTTTTATCAAGATAAAATCGTTTGTTAGAAGGTATAGAATGATTTATTGATAATTATAATAAAATGACCTGTGAGACTTGTTTGATCAACGATTATTACTAATAAACGATTTACATAGTTGGTTTTCAAAAAGTTGAAATATTCAGCCATATTAATTGAGTAGATATGCGCTATTCTAATGTTACTAATGTCAATGAATCAAATATTGTCCTATTGGGAGTACCAGATGAATCTAAATCTAAAGCATTTAGAAAAGGCACGAGAAATGGACCCAATAATTTAAGAAAAGCACTATTCGCATCAGAATATTTCAAGAGATCAGGTAAAATGATACCTATCTGTCCAATTAAAGGGAGCTTATCTACAAAGAAAGTTTTAGATATAGGAAATGTACAGCGTAGAAATTTTTATTCTAAAATTTGTAGCCTAATTATACAAAATAAAATACCAATAGTCATTGGAGGAGATCATTCAATAACAACTACTGCTTTACATGCCATAAAAAAAAGTACGCAAAAAGAAATAAATTTGATCTATTTTGATGCTCACCCTGACTTTGTCACATCCACGAAAGATTATTATGGATCAGTAGTGAGCGATTCTATTGATTGTATAGATATTAGAAAGAGTGTATTTGTAGGTATTCGTGCATGTGAACCAGAAGAGCTATTTAATATTAGGAAGTATGGAGCAAATATAATTGATCCTCTCGATATTCAAGAGTATGGAACAAAAAAAATTCTCAAAAAGATTATTAAAATATGCGGAAATAAAACAGATAATAATATTTATCTTTCCATAGATCTAGACTGTTTAGATCCTGCTTTTGCACCAGGAGTTTCAGTTCCAACTCCATGTGGGATTAATCCATTAGAATTGATATATTTTATCAAACAAATATTAACAAAAAATAAAATAATTGGTTGTGATATTGTAGAATTATCCCCTTCTTTTGATATTAATAATATTACTGCTAATTTTGCTGCTCGATTACTTAAAGAAATTTTAGGTTCTATAATAGTTGAATCTTAACTGTAAGCTAGTAACAAAATCACTAGATTATTTCTGAAATTGAACTCACCTATCAAATTATTCATTAAATAACAGATAAGATATTATTATATAATTATAATAAGGTTACAATTATTTCAAGTTCATACAGTTAAAGAACAATTAAATAATATTTAATATGCTCTATATTCATTTCCAAGAATTTCAGTAGCAATTTTTAATTCTAATACTTCATTTGCTCCTTCATAGATAGTTGTTGCTCTAGAGTCAAGGAAATGTCTAGCAACTCTGGAGGTCTTTTTATATCCTTCTGCTCCAAATATTTGAACCGATCTATTAGTAACATCTACACAAGCATTTGTAGCATAATATTTTGCAATTGCTGATAACCGATCGCATTCATTCCGTAAATCAGAGTATTTTTTATTTTTTCTATTAATTTTGAAGATCCAGCGATCATCTTGAAGTTTCAAAGTTTCCAAGTAAATCTGAAGTTGTTGTCTGAGTGTCGCAGCTCTATAAACAAGCCATTTTGTACTTTCCAACGCCACAATTATTTGTGAAATGTGTTGTTGCACCAATTGTTTCTTTGCTAATACAGTTCCATGTTGAGTTCTACTTTTAGAAAATCGAATAGTCTCTTTTAAACAATCTCTCATCACGCCGATAGCACCTGCAGCAACACTTAATCTACCGTCTATTAGTGCACTAAATGCTATGCTTAATCCGTTACCAGATAATCCAAGTAAGTTTCCTTTTGAAATTTTATAATTATTAAATTCTATTATTGCATTCTTTACCGTTAAGAGCCCCAGTTTATTTTTAATCTCTTTTTTCTTGATTTCTGGTGAATCTAAATCTATAATGAATGCAGAAATTTTTTTATCACTTCCTTTTTCCTTAGCGTAGGTAGTTATTGTTTTTGCAAACGTTCCATTCCCTACCCAGTGTTTTTTTCCAGATATTATAAAGTGATCCCCTCTTTCTTCAAATGTGGTTTCGATTAATGAGGGATCACTTCCAGCATTAGGTTCTGTTAACGCAAAGGCCATTATATCTATCCCTTTCGTGGTATTAGGAAGAAATTTCTTTTTCTGTTCCTCAGTTCCCCAGTTTTGTAAAATCATTTGTCCAATGGATGTATGACAAGAGAAAAAAGTTCTCATAGAGCTTCCCTCCTCTCCAATTCGTTCTAATGCAAGAAGATAACTTAAAATATCATAACCTAAGCCACCATATTCTTTTGAAATAGGACAACCTAACATTCCTATCTTTTTGAAAAAAGGAATAACTTTTTTATTGAGGGATGCCATGAGGTAACTTTTTTCCTCCTCTTCTCTCAATAATTTGCAAATACCATCAATTTTTTGTAAAAACAATTTCTGATCTTTGGATATTTCAAATTTCATTTCTGAAAGATTGGAAAAATGATGGTTTTTCATTTACCAAAATATATAATATCGTGTAATAAAGATAAATGTTTTAGATAATCATAATATAAAAATATTTCACATTGAAAGAAATTTAAAGACTCAGAGGAAATTGTCAAATTACGAAATAAGTTTTGAGTTATCATTGATGATTGATAAATACTTATACAATCTTTATAGCTTGGGGTATTAAAAAATACTAATTTTTCTATCTGAAAATCAATATTGGAATTACTAGATGCAAGACTAAAGAAGAGTAAGACTAATTCTTTATTCTATAAAATATTTTTTCATTATTTTTGACATATTTAGATTGGTTAATTTCTGAAACTCTTGAAGATGTTCTTTTTTTAAATGTCGTATAACAAATCTAACCTCTTGATCACATAATTTGCATTTCGCCTTTCCAAACATAGATAATAGCCTAGAGTAGTTATAATACTTAACTTTTATTATTATTTTCTAGAAAAGAATAAATTCCAAATTAAAAAAGGATTATTATTTGAAAATGTAGTCTAAATTATTATTGACTTATTCTTTTATTTCATTAATAATTTCATCTTTATCTTCATATTTTCTTTGTTGTGGTAACATTATATAAACACAAGCTCCGCCACACATTGTACATGGAACATTATTCCCTTCATGTTGGCCTTGTCTATTGTGAATTCTCTCTGCTTCTTCTGGATTTATAGAAAGTTCTATTTGCTTTTGCCAATTTAAGGTTCTCCTTGCATTCGTAATTGCCCTATCCCATTTTATCGCTTTCTCTCTAATCTTTACTAAATCACCTGCATGAGCCGCAATTCTATAGGCGATCAAACCTTCTTTTACATCTTCAACATTTGGCAATGATAAATGTTCTGCTGGAGTCAAATAACATAAAAGATCGACTCCTTCTGAAGCAGATACTGCAGCTCCTATTGCACTTGCAATATGATCATATCCTGCTGCAACATCAGTAACTAGAGGTCCGAGGACATAATATGGGATTTCTCCAATTAATGATTTCGCCAATCTAACATTTACTGCCACTTCATTTAAGGGTACATGACCAGGCCCTTCAACCATAACCTGTATGTCCTTTTCATGTGCCCTCTTGCATAACCTGGCTACATTAATCATTTCTTGGATTTGAAGCTCGTCGTGTGAATCCAATATAGATCCGGGTCTCAATGCATCACCTAAGCTAAAAGTTACATCATATTTTCGAGCTATTTCACACATATAGTCAAAGTGTTTAAAGTATGGATTTTCTTTATCGTATTTTAACATCCATGCAGCAGTAATTGTCCCACCTTTAGATACTATACCTGCATGTCTTTTAACTTCTAAAATTCTTTTTGCTATTTCTTTTGTTATACCTGAATGAATAGTAGTATAATCCACTCCATCTTTGGCGTGTTTTTCAAATGAATTTAAAAAATCATCTTCAGTTATATTCAAAGGATTTTTGTATTTTTCGACACCGTAAGCATAGGCTTGATAGATTGGAACAGTACCAAAAGTAATTGGTGCAGCATCTAAAAGGGTTTCTCGGATCAAATCTAAATTTCCACCATCAGAAAGATCCATTATAGTATCCCCACCATATTTCACTGCAACTTTGGCCTTTGAGACTTCTTCGTCGAGGTTCTGATAGAGGGTCGAGGTTCCAATATTAACATTAACTTTGGTTTTTAGTCCCTTTCCAATACCAACAACTTTTATTTTTTGCTTTCGTATATTATTTCTGGGAATAATTATAGAACCATTTGCTACTTTTTGAATTATATAATTTATATCTATATCTTCATCTTTTGCAACCTGGAGCATTTCCTCAGTAGGAATTCCTCTTCTTGCACTGCTCATCTGAGTACTCATTATTATTATTCTATTAAATATAGAACAAATGAATATAAAAGAATGTCTCCACTTAGCTAACAAAATTTTAAGTCTCAATACAAGTATAATTGAGTCAATTCATTCCAACCTTAATACTATAATATTTGTATGTCAAAACACCTTTAATATAAAGAAATGAAAGATATACTATGAATTATTTTATTAATGACGACCATTTATCTAATAAAGTACCTCAGTCATATCAGAAGGAACCCTTTCTCTTAGAAAAACTTCTTTTTAGATTATCTAAAAAATGGATTGCTGGATATAACATAGATGAAGCGTTAAGGTATGCTTTAAATGCAAATGAAAAGGGTTTAAGATGTATCATTAATTATCTTGGAGAAGATTTAAAAAATCAAGATATTATAAAAAAAACAGTAGTAGAATATAAAAATCTAGTAATAAAAATGAAAGACAGTGGTATTACAGGATCAATTTCGATAAAACCTACACAAATCGGGTTATCTTTGGATATGAATGTCTGTCTAGACAACCTGTTAGAAATAATTTTTATTGCAAAAAAAAATAATATTTTCATTTGGATAGATATGGAATGTTTCAAGAACGTTGAATCTACTTTGAAAATTTATCAAAAGGTAATGGAAGAAATTAGTGAAATAGGAATTGTACTCCAATCATATATAAAAAGAAGTTATTCTGATTTAGTAAAATTATTGGCTAATAACCCCAATATACGTTTAGTCAAGGGTGCGTATCATGAAAAAGAGAAATATGCCTTCAAAACGAAAGTTGAAATAGATAACAATTATATCGAAATGACGAAACTTTTATTTTTGCAAAGAGACAATCTTAGAAAAAACCAAATTTTTGCAATTGCAACTCATGATGCTAATTTAATTCAAAAGTCTTTAGATCTATTTTATTTATATGACTTTAAAAAAGAACATTTACAATTTCAATTTCTCAAAGGAATTCGTGAAAAATTAAAAGTCAATTTATTATCAAGAGGATTTAATGTTTATGAATACGTACCATATGGTGACAATTGGCTCCCTTATTCTCTACGAAGACTAAGAGAACGGAAAAGTAATGTAATTCTATTGCTGCGTTCATTGATTTCTACGTGATCTCCAATTTCTAATTACCTGAATTTTATAGTTTTTATATTTCCAGCATTTGCAGATACCATAACTCTATCAAAATTTAATTCGTCAGGGTTTGGCGTTATAGCTATTGCACTGAATGGGGGGATATTTCCAAACGAATGCAATTTACCATTTTCACCAAATTTCACCATAACATCTTTGATTTCTTGGAAACTATTATTGTTCACCTTAATACTTATTGTTTTTACAGAATGCATCGCATCGCTTCTTTCAAAAATCTCCACGGTTAATCCTGCTCGAGGTATAAAAACTGATAAAACAACAATAGCAACAATTACAAAACCACCATACATAATATATTTTATTTTTTTCTTATTTAGTCGTAAAGGTGACCTTCGGCCAGAATCATTGTCCCATCTTCCCACAATATATTATAGAATTACATTATAATAAAGCTCATGATTAAATGATAACATTAAATCTTATTTTTGTATATCAACACTATGTATTTTAAATAATATAAAATTTAATTAATAACCGTTTGAAATTTATATTGATGCATAGTTCGGATGACTCTAACTCAATGTATATTCATGAAATCATGAGTAAGAATGTGATAAAGGTCAATTATGAAATCTCTGCCTTCGAAATATCAAAAATTATGGTAAAACGCAGGATTAGTTCAGTAGTCATAATAGATAATAATGATAAAATTATAGGAATAGTTACAGAGAAGGACCTGATAAAAGAAGTATGTGCCAAAAACCTTCTTGCAACTACATTAACCGCATCTAAAGTAATGTCATCTCCTTTAATAACTATTAGTAAAAATTCCACTATAAATGATGCAACAAAACTAATGGTAGAAAAAAAAATAAAACATTTGGCAATTCATGACAATAATGATATTATTGGAATACTTACTACATATGATCTAATTAATGTATTAAGAAATAAGGTTAAATCTATAGAGTTAGATTCTAATCTGTTAGATGCAATTTCAATGGCTGATATTCCTTTAGAAGAGGGTGGGTTTTCTCTTCCGTTATCTGAAGATGAATTAAAATAACCAACAATCATTCTAACATTAAAATTTCTTTATATGTTTCCAAATTTATTTAATATATAGATATAACACTAGACCATTACTGTAATAATCAATAAATACTTTAAGATATATTTTGAAATAATGGATACAGATCGTCACACAGACGAAGAAATAAAAGAATTCTATAATTTAAAAAATATTGCAGTGGTGGGGATGTCCAAAAATGAAGAAAAGCCTTCTCATTTCGTACCTAACTATCTAATTAAGAATGGTTATAATATAATACCAGTTAATCCAACAACGGAAGAAATTTTGGAAAGAAAATCCTACAAACATGTTTCAGAAATCAAAGAAGACGTTGATATAGTAGACATATTTCGAAAATCAGAGGATATTGTTCCAATAGTAGAGGACTTACTAAAGAAAAAAGGAATAAAGGTAATCTGGTTACAAAAAGGTATTTTTAATGAACATGCAAAAGAAATGGCAAAAACAAATGGAATCGATTTTGTATATAACAGATGTATGCTAGAAGAACATCGAAGATTGTTCCCAGATAGCAATACGAATTAAAACTTAAACTAAGCCATCTAAAATGGTACTTACACACCAAATGTTAATATAGTAAATGTCATATAAGTTAATTCTTACATTCTGTCTTGATTAAACCATCCAATTTTCATATATCCTGTATCTAAATCTTTTCTTCCAAATTATTAATAAAATGTCTTGTTAGGTGAAAATATTACAAATCTGATAACTATATTCTTAAAAATTCTTAACGATTTTCCTAATCTATTGAAAGCTAGAGATAATCTTAACGAATATCATTGAAAAGTTAGCCCTTATTAGTATATTAGTAATAATATTTTACTTATTTTCCAATAATGCAATAGAGTTAATATGTCGCGTCCTAAAAAAATCATAACTATCTTGTATAGAATTCTAAAAGAAAAATTCAAATTCAAATATAGTAATTGAAATAGACTTAGGCAAAAAGAATATAATTCTAATTCTACTTTGTTCTCTAGAAACAGCTTATGATATTATCATTGATCATATTAGGGGTGATTATTCTAATTCTTGGAATTATATTCTACTATCAAAGCAAATCCTTAATAGGACCAAAACGCTCATTTATGTATAATAATCCCGCTTGGTCTAGTAAGGGATTTTTTGTAATTCTTCTCGGCTTGTCTCTGGTAGTAATAGGTTTTTTTCTTTAAAATGTTGGAAATATATCAATAAAAATAAAATTTTAAAAAAGCGAATATATGTTTAGTAGCGGCTCTATCCATTTTTACAATACTTATTAAATAAACATTCTTATTTTCAAAGTTAATGAAACCATCTTCTGTTCGCTTTTTATTGAAAAATCATGAAAAATACCTATTTACAATTTTAATATTAGCAACAATTTCTGTAGTAGGATTTACTATAGAAAAAGCATATCCTCAATCAGCAGATTCACAATTGAAAGGGCCTGCAATGAATGATCAAAAATCAGATGAAGCAAAATCTATTTCTGATGCTAAATTTACTCCTAAAATGTATGTAAAAATTACATCTCATAAAAATGCTGACACAGTTCCTGCTGGCGAACTTACTATCAATGGAACATCTAGTGATACCGCCTCGAGAGATTGCATTGTAGAAGTGGATTGGAATAATCAAAAGCCATCTCAAATAGTTACACCTACAGGACCAGGGGGCTCGAGTGATTACTCAACGTGGACATTTAATTATACAAAAGAATATCATGAGATAGAGGTAGGGCCGAATGAGCTAACATCAAAATTAACTTGTATTAACCCTGGACCTTTAACAAAATGGTTTAGCGTTACATTAACAGGTGAACAGCCACCATTTCCAAGACCGTTACCTGTACCTTAATTTTTTTATTAGGTTTTGTTATAATGATAAAAAAATATAAATGATTTTTGCTGCTCTAATGAACATATCTATTGAATTTTAAATATTTTTTAACTCAGAGTGATAATTATACTATCTCAAAACAAGAAATATATCTAATCATCTTAATTTTTGTTATTGCATTTACCATAAGAGCTTATGACTTAGGTAAGTTAGCTTTCAATAATGATGAAGCAATATATGCTGGACAGGCAGCGTCCCTTGCCAATTATAGTGAATACCAAGAACAATTTTCAATTTTTAGAGCTCATCCCTTATTATTGCAATTTATGATTTCTATCTCTTTTTATTTTTTTGGTATAAACGAATTTACTGCCCGGATCGTTCCTGTTTTTTTGAGTTGTGGTATTGTTGTTATATCTTATTTTATTGCTAAATTTTTATACAACCAACAAACGGCGATTATCTCTTCTATTATCCTAGGTTTACTTCCATACCATGTAGCAATCTCCAAACAGGCCCTTGTTGATGTTTCAATGGCGTTTTTCTTTGTTCTTAATCTTTTACTAATGTTACTATATTATAGGAAAAATACAATCTTACTTCTTTATGGAATAGGGATCACCGCAGGTCTGAGCTTTCTTTCAAAGGAGGTTGGAATAATCTCTTTCGCTATTTCTATTATCAGTTTAATTATTATAAATAAAAAAATAAAATTTAAAAATATTCTAGTTGTTGCTTTATCTTTTATTTTTATAACGTCTCCATATTGGATTTCTTTCATAACATTAGAAGAAGCACGTGAATCATTATTAGATTATATTGCGTGGCAAAGTTCGAGACCAGCAAATCATGATAGCTTATATTATTTTCTTACTATCTCTACGGATGTTTTAGGCTATGTTTTAACTTTGTTACTAGTCATTGCATACATATATCTCCTGTTTAGCAGAAGAAATTGGAATTTTTCAAATATTATGCTTCCTTTTCTCTGGATTGCTATTCCCTTCCTTTTCTATCAAGTATTGTCCGTAAAAGGATATCATTTTCTTTTTTCAATAACGCCCTTTCTTGTTATCTTTGCTATTTCTTTCCTTGCAGGAGATTGGATTAAAAGGATTCCTAGGAAGGACATGTTGTTAATTGGTATAATTCCTCTAGCATTACTTTCAAATAGCCAATACATTAACGAATATTTCTTGTCTAAGTCTCATAATCCTGTTCTCGGTTCAGAATCAATCTTTCATATGAAAGATGCGGCGATCTGGATTAAAGAAAATACTCCGGAGAATGCTAAAATTCTTACTCTGTACACTCACATGTCAAATATAATAAAATTTTATTCTCACAGAGATTCGATAGCAATCCAATCAAACAATAACCCTTCATATCAAAAACTTGAAAATATAGATATTTCGATCTTGGCTAATGAAATAAACTATATTGTTTATGAAAAAATTCAAATCGATAATGGAAAATTTCTACAAAATAAAGCAATAGAGCTAGAGGATTACGTTAAAAAGTATGATGGAGTTCCAGTCTACGTGAATTACCAAAATTATACTAATCTAGAAAATAATAAAATATTTTCAAGGCCGGCTATAGTAGTATACCAGTTTAATTAATGATATGATTTTATCTGGATTTAATAAAAGACAATGATTAGTTTATGATGTTAACATTGATGTAAAATGCTATTCAAATACTTCTCTTTCCTACTTTTGGTTTTTTTCTCTTTCTCACTTTGTAGTATTGTTTTTGTTATTACCATAGCTTATTCGTATGATAATATCGGTTTATCTCAAAAGAATAAAACACCTATTGATCATGTGATCGTTATTTCTCAAGGACGGAGAAGTTTTGATAATTATTTTGGAACATATGAAGAAAGTAATGGTTTTCCGAAAAATGTAAGCATTCCCATAAACCCATTTCAATTCACACCATCATTTCAAAAGTTTACAATATCATTGAGTTTTAAGAGTAATGATTCCAATGTGGGAAAAGAAAGTTTTCTTATAAACAAAGGGGGAATTGGAAAAGAGACTCCTGGAAATAATTTAAACTTTGGTATATGGCTTAATGAAAACGAACATCTCACTGCTGGTTTCGAATCCAAGAACGGAAAAGATTTTTTTGTAGTATCACAAAATAAATATACAGATAATAATTGGCATCATGTTTTATTAACCTACAACCAGTCAGTATTAAAATTGTTTGTAGATAAAAATTTACAAGCAGAGAAAAAAACTCAAGGGGATATTCCAGATGACAATAACTTGCCATTTATTAGATTAGGTGCAAATTTTTTAAAACAAAATAATTTTTATGTTGGTAATATAGACAATGTTTTACTTTGGAATCGATCATTGAATGAAAATGAAATTTCTTCATTCTTTTCAAATAAAGATATTCCACCAGGATCGATTGTAGACGTTAGATTAAGTACGACTAATATTAAATACTCGAATAAAAATTTTCCATTGAATTTCAATGGGAGTAATTATTTTGATTTAAAATTAATCCCTAATATTACTGAAGGTTTAATAGAACCTTTTCATTTAAAAAATACCAAGACACCTAATTTAAAATATGGACCGGTAGTTTATGAGAAATCTTACAATTACGGTTTTATGGATGGCTTTATTTTTGCTCAAAATGATAACAACATCAAACCAAACGATAATGCAAAGAAAGACAATCATACTATTGTAATGGGATTTTATAACAATAGTGAAATTGGCCCATATTGGGATCTTGCCTCAAACTTTGTTTTAGCAGATAACTTTTTTAGTGTCACTAGACAGACAGACTTAACAAATAATTTGCATTTATTTACTTCAGAAGAGGGAAATTTTAAAAAATATGTACCTACAACAGGTCTATCTATTAATTCAACAGTATTAGATTTATTAGAAAAAAAAGGAATTCCGTGGAAAATTTATGTAGAAAATTATGATTCTAGTCTAAATTATACCAATGAAAATGAATCGTCAAAGCGTTACCTTACCTTAAATCCTATACTGGGAATTCCTAGATTTGTGGATAATATTACACTTAATGGGAGAATACAAGATCTGAGTAACTATTTCCATGATCTAAAGCATAATTTACCCGCCGTATCGTATATTATTTTACCAGATAGTCAAGAGAGTAGTCCAAAAGATATTTTAAAAGGCCAAGAATCAGTTGTCTCTTTAATTATTTCTTTGATGCAAAGTAAACACTGGAAGAACAGTCTTTTTATCTTAACTTATAGTGGCTCTGGGGGTTGGTATGATCATGTGCCCCCTCCACTAGATTCTGAATTCGAACATGGTTTTAGAGTACCGACACTATTTATTTCTCCTTATTCTCATAAAGGTATAGTGGATTCTACATTTTATGACACACTGTCGATTGTAAAATTCATAGCATATAACTTTAATCTTAAACCTATTGGGTTTAAAGATTCTTTATCTAATAATATTTTAGCGGCTTTTGATTTCGATAAAACTCCAAGAAATTCAAATGAAAGCGTTGCAAATTTACTAGAAAATTACCAAATCACTTTGGCAAAAAAGAAAACCATTATAAAAGAAAATATTTTTTTTACATTTAATATATATTTAATAGTATTAGTAAGTATTATATTTTTTTATTTATTTTTGAGATTTATTATAAAAAAATAAATTTAATCGTTCAATTATGCTATTAATCTTTACTTATTATATAGTGCTTTTACCTATATACTGGCTTGATTATGTAACAATTGTTTTCTTTTAAATAAAGAGGAAGAAGAGTTAAAAAAGGATAATTGCTACAATAGACTAGCTAAATGATTCTATAATTTTTAAATAAATTATTAACTTTGATAGTTACTACATTTCCATCATATATGAGAAAAAAAATTTAATATATATTTTCTTGTGAATTAATCCACTATGATAGAAAAATCGTACTTCATTTTATCAGCTGATCATTTTTATGATAAAATTTTATTTGGATATAGTAGGACACAATAGTAACAATTGCTAATTAAAAATATTATTTTTCATTTTATGTTATTCTTAAGTTCTGTATTACTTAAACCACAACTATTACATTTAAAAACTGTTAATTTATCTCCATGGGTTGCTTTCATTTTTCCTCCACAACAAGGACAATTCATATCATTGTAAAACCTCTATAGATATAAAAACCCATAGTTAAACCAATATAAGGACAATTGGTAATCCACTATGTGCAGTAGATTACTAATAAAATATAAAAGTAATCTATCGTAATTCCAGTTGTTTATATTCGTTAATCGCTTTGGTTTCATAATTAAATGCTTTGGAAAGAAGATCCATCGATATTTTATTTTCAGTAAGATTACCCGTTAGAAGATGTTTATTATAATGATCATAACTTGCAATTTCACTCTCAATTGAAACAATATAGTTATTGAGTGTTGAATTATATTCTTGTTGTACTAAGGTTTTTTTAGCCGATGATAGGATATTTTTTAGATCATCAATATATTCTTGATTTTTCTTTACTATTGTTTCATTATTATTGTTGTTAAGCGATAGGTTTATTGTAGCCATGTCATTTTGAAAATTGGTCGAAGCGTTATTTACCTTATCAAATAATGATTGTATAAAGTGTTTTGATTTCTCAAAACTAATATTTCCCACATCTTGATCATGGAAAAAAGCATAAGCATTGTCTAAGGAACTTATAAAAGCTAAAATAATACATGAAAATATAATTACCTCAAGGTTATGAAAATTATTTTTATTTTTCATTTTAATGTAAATAAGATTTCTTATATATATAATAGTTAACTACTTCACATTTTTTAATTGCTTCAAAAGTTCTTTATAATTAATTCAGAATGATTTTTTCTTTTTTCTGTGTTACTATTAATCGACCGAAGAGCAGAGAGAGAGATGATATTTTGACTAAATGAAGAATATAAATCTCTAACAAATGGAGTATCAGAATTGCTTAATAGTATTTTACATTTTCTTTTGTCTAATTCATAAAAAAAATTGGCTAATCTTTTTTGTTGATTATAATCAAAGCCATGAGAAGTGTAATTAGTAAATTTCGATGTTTCGTTTAGTGGATGATAGGGAGGATCAAAATATATAAAATCATTTTCTTTAATTTTTGTAATTATGTGTTGATAATCATAAGTTTCAAAATTTACTTTTGTTAAATTTATAATTTTATTTACTCTCGTAAGATTTTCGATATCGCAAATTTTAGGGTTTGTATAATTTCCAATAGGAACATTAAATAACCCTTTTTTATTAACTCTGTATAAACCATTATAACATGTCTTATTTAAGGTAATAAATCGAGCGGCTTGCTGAATATGATTGAATCGAAAGGTTTCCTCTCTTAATTTATAATAAAATCTTCTTGGATTCTTATGATATTCGATTTCATTATATTGTAATTCTTTAATAAGATCCGTTAAATTATCTTTTATGATTTTATAGACATTTATCAATTCAGCGTTAATGTCAGATAAATGAGCATAGCAATTTCTTTTCATTTTAAAAGATCTAACTATATAAAAAAATAATGCTCCACTGCCTACAAAAGGTTCAAAATAATTATTAAATTCTGTAGGAATAAAATTTTTTATTTGAGAAATAAGACGTGATTTTCCTCCTGCCCATTTTATAAAGGGATGACTAGGTTCCGAAATATTTTTAGCGAAAGGATTCATTTTGAGTGACATATTATCACAATTATCCATCAGACTTCATCCTTATATCCTCAAATATAATAGAGATTCCTTCTCTATGTAAAATAAATATTTCTATCTTAAAACTCATTATAAAAAAAGTGATAAAATCGTAATTATTAAGTCTATGATTTAATGGAATATAATCAATGCTTTTGTATAAATACAACATCCTCTAAAAAAGGTTGTGGATTTCTTAATAATTGTATTTTAAGAAACATAAATATAGCCAACAAAAGTCAACAGAGAGTATTTTTAATTCTATTGAATTATTGCCATATCGATATGTATGGCTCTAGTGTTTTAGATCTGTATTTTTTGTCAACTATTTTTATAAAATTTTCTATATGGGGTAGGAGATTAATTTACAATAATTATATACCATTTTATAATAAGAAAATTAACATTTAACGGGAATGGCTTATTTACCCTTATAATTGTAATCGTTTGTATTAAAAAGAATATTGGAATAAATTGATAATCTTTTTAGTGAAGAAATCTTTTCTAGTTTGTCTATTTCAGCTCCATTGATTGCTTCACTCAAATACGTTATGGAATTATCATATGTATTTCTTGCTATGGGATAGGGCACTCCATCTTTGCCTCCATGCGCATAATTATATTTGACAGGATCTCTCCAAGAGGCTCTATTCCCATAAATGATTTCAGATATCAGAGCTAAGGCACGTACGGTAGATGGACCTACTCCATTTAGCGAAATCAAATGCTCATAATTTGTTGGATGAGTATCATATAATTCATCCATTGTCTTCCAATTAATTTTTCGAGGCATGACATATTTCTCAACATATGTACTTATTTGCTCATCAAAATTATTACTGTCAGAATGTAACCTATTGGGAGAGATCCATTTATCCAAATTCTCAAAGCTATTTGTTTGCACAATTTTATAAATAGAAGATTTTATTGAATTGGATCCTTCCTTTACTAAATCCACGCAACGTTTGCGATTTTCCTCGGCTTCTCTTGAAGTCATATTTAAACAAAAAGGAATTCTTTCATTTCCTATTATTCCTTTATGAGGTTCAATAATAAAGTCTATAAGATTATCTGATAGCCAATGATATCTTCTAGCTAACTTAAATTTTTCATTTAATCCTTGTTGTATAATTGTCCAATTACCATCACCATCAAAAAAAATCATATGATGATATAAACTAAACCCATCTTGAATTGCAGAATTGTCTACTTTTGCTGACATTTTACTGGCATATAATAATTTATCAATTTTATTTGTAGATAAATTGTAATTTTTTTCAGCAAGCTTATAAATTTCATATTTTGGTTTAATGGAATTTTTTCCTTTACCACCTGAAATAGTGATTCCATGTTCTTCAAAATTTAATGATTGTTTCAAAACGCCAGTAACAACTGTAGTTAAACCAGAAGAATGCCAATCAAATCCTAATACGCATCCAAATGCTTGGAACCAAAGAGGATCAGATATTCGATTAAAAAATTCCTTCACACCCTTCTCATCTATAAGTATTTTACAAATGGCTGAGGAAAGTTTTATCATCCTCTTTATTAAATAAGAGGGAGCGTGGCCACCATGTAATGGAAGATTTACTATACCTCTTTTCAATGCTAATTTAATATCTCATTTCTAGTAATAAATTTTTTCTGTATGAAAATAACATCTAAATCTTCTTTCATAGATTAAATAAAGTTAATTTTTATATTCTATAAATGGATAGAAAAAAAATTTTTATAACAAGAAAAATCAATTCTAAAGGAATCGAATTATTAAAAAAGTATTATGATCTAATTTTTACCAATACACCTGATGCTCCTAGCAAAAACGTTATGCTTCAAAAAGTTAAAAATGTTCATGGAATTCTTTGCACATTATCAGAAAAGATTGACTCTGATATTATGGATGCTGCTGGTTCTAATTTAAAGGTAATTAGTACATACAGTACAGGATATGACCATATTGATATATGTGAGGCTACGAAAAGAGGAATTTATGTCACTACTACTGCCAATATATTATCTGAAGCTACTGCTGATCTTACTCTTGGATTGATTCTTGCATTATCTCGAAAAATTTTAGAAGGTCACTTATATATAATTGATGGAAAATGGAAAAAAGGCTGGACACCTGATTTATTTCTTGGCAGTAATATATATGGCTCAACTTTAGGTATTCTGGGATTGGGAAATATAGGTACTGCTGTTGCTAGACGAGCTAATGGATTCAATATGAATATTATCTATAACAATAGACACCGATTATCTAAATCAATAGAAAATAAATTGAATGCCACATTTGTGACATTTGATCAATTATTAGAAAATAGTGATTTTCTCTCCATTCATACAAACTTTGATAAAGATAACTTTCATTTAATAGATATTAGAGAACTACAAAAAATGAAAAAAACTTCATTTCTAATTAATACTTCGAGGGGAAGTATAATAAACGAAATATCTTTAATAAAAGCACTAAAAAATAAATGGATCGCGGGAGCAGGTTTGGATGTATTTGAGAAAGAACCTATATCAAATCTAAATGAACTATTAAAAATAAAAAATGTTATCCTCTTACCTCATCTTGGAAGTGCAACAGTACAAACTCGAGAGAGAATGTCTAAAGTGGCAGCTATTAATTTGCACAATATCCTCTCTAACAAAAAACCATTATCTCTTGTTAATAGAGAACTATTACAAAATCTTTGTTGATTGTGTAATTACTAATTTGATTAATTTTCGCTTAAACGTTTAGAATAAACGTCTAGATAGTCCTCAGGTGATCCCTTTATACAATTTGTGGAAACCATTTTAATATTTTCTATCTTTAATCTTCCATTAGGAATTGATTTGGTTTGTTGTAATTTTTTAATCTTATATTTTATTGGTTCTAAATGCTCTAGGCATGACACTCCAATTAAGTATTCTTCCTTTTCTATAACTGATAATATGTAGGTGGGTGGAATGTCACATTGTGTATCTTGATTAAAAAAAGAACATTTTGTGGGTAGTGTCAATTATAAAATTATGTATTTAGAATCTTTTATTTAATTTAAACGAATTTCCAACATGAATTCAAACGCATTTTCTTTGAAAATGTCATAAGAGGAAAATTCCAAAATTTTTTAAAGACGTTTATAAATCAGTATACTAATTACAATAAAATAAGATGGGAAGTAGAAAAAGACGCACAATTAAACCTCAAAGAAAGACTAAAAGTGTGGAAGGTAGATGCCCGAAATGTACGACTATAGTCAGATTCAATGTATCTGGTCCTGTGGGTGATGAAATATATGAATGTAAAGGATGCATGTCAAAATATCATATTGATGAACTCTAACTATCTTTGATTAAAACATGAATTTCTCATCTGTTTATTTAATACATAAATTCATTTTCTTCCTCTTATAACAATTTATTATACTTTTATATGATTATTATTATATGAATCAGAAAATAGATTACTCTGGTCAGGTGTATTTGTATAGTAGTGGCATGCCGCTTGATTTAATCGATCTCGCCAAGTCTAAATTAGTCAATGAATATGGTGTATTGGCTGAGGATATCGTGTTAATTGAAGTTCCAGAAAATGTTCCAATGGGAGCCATCATGGTTACCCTGTGGCCTCATTATCTTTCAGTTTCAAAAGTAAAAAGAGTTAGAGATGGATCAATTTATGCTCCGCAATTATTTAATATCGATCTTGACTAAAATTTTATATTTTTAGTTAAAAATTAATGTCCCTTTAGTAAATGATCTCTGTGAAAATTTCTTTTTTCTGTAGACGAGATCGTCATTCTGACTGTCCAGTAGATCTTCCTATTAGTGATGTTTGTGGTCCTACCTTTGATTGCTCCTTTGATATAAAATTAACAAAATGTGAATGTTCTTGTCATACTTAAGTAATATAGATAACATTTTTCATAGTTCAAATAATTTTTTTAGAGTAAAAACTATATAGAAATTCATAAACATTCTTAGGATGGAAACGGTGAGGACTGTGTGCTCGTTCTGTAATTCGCCTATTTCTGTGGGTCAAAGTATATGTAAAAATTGTATCAAGTTATATGATATTAAAATAGATAATCATGATAATGATGGTTGTGGATGTGACTCCTGAAAAGCGCTAATTAGTCTTTTTCTTAATTACAAAATGAGGGTCAGAAAATGGTATCACAAATCATTAGATAATATTTCTTCATACAGCCACCACTTCATCATCCCCGAGGATTTATTCAACACCTATACTATCTAGCAAGTTTCTTGATTTGTTTTTTATTTTAGTATTTATTTTTACGCTAACTAATCCCTCTAGTGGTTGACCATAAAAAACAACCGAATCGAGAGGAGCAAGAGCAAAAACTGCTAGGGCTAGCATATCTTCCTCACCATCAATGAAAATAATAGCTTTTTCTTCTTTCATTAATATTTTTTTTATTGTAATATACGCTTCTTTTGCTATAGTCCCCTTTGGATTTTTACATTGATATTGTTTATAGTGAGTACTGGTTAAAAAGAAAGTTTTGAGTTCTAAAATCTTAGATTCTGTTCGTCTAATACGTCTTTCTACGCAGTCAATGATGGATAAGTCAGGAGTTAAATCTAATGAAATAATTTTTTCAGTTGTAGCATCTCCTACTGTTATCAATGCTTTCGAATCTTTCACCAAAGAACAGATTTTTTGTTTAGAGATTTCTTCTTGTTTTATTAATTCACCAAAAGGTTTTTTGAGAATATTTATATGTTCATCTTTAAGAGGCATTTTTTGCTTGCTTTAAGTTATTATTTTCGGAAGTTCCTTTATTTTCCTCATATTGTTCCTGATCTTGCATTTCAGCAGCTAAAACGCTTACTCTCCCAGCAACTAGTTTTGAAATCTTTAAGAATGATTTTGTTTGGCCTGATTGGGGATCCGATATGATAACAGGTTTGCCGATATCACTTCCATGCATTATTTGTGGATGTAAAGGGATATCTCCAATATAGGGAATCTTAAATTGGTCACTTATTTTTTGGCCCGCCCCCTTTCCAAAAATATGTATGTTAGAGTGGCAATGTGGACATTCTAGATAACTCATATTTTCTATGACTCCTATAATTGGAACATTTAACTTGTTAAACATCCCTATTGCTTTGACTGCTACATTCATTGCGACTTCTTGGGGTGTTGTTACCACTAAAATGCCAGTAATAGGAATTGTTTGGGCAATTGTTAATGGTGCATCGCCTGTTCCAGGAGGTAAATCAATAATAAGATAATCAATTTCACCCCAATTTACATCAGTTAGAAATTGTTTAATAATTCCGGAAATTATTGGCCCACGATAAATTCCTGCTTGTTGGGATTGTTCATAAAAAAAGCCCATCGAAATAATTTTTACTCCTTCTGAAATTGGAGGCTGAATTTTACCATCAACCACCTGAGGTGAATCTTTTAATCCCAGCATTAAAGGAACACTTGGACCATAAATATCAGCATCTAATAGACCTACTTTTGCACCGGTTTTTGCAAGAGCTAGTGCCAGGTTAACAGAAACTGTTGTTTTTCCTACACCACCTTTGCCACTAGCAACTGCAATGATATTTTTTACCCCTGGTAATAGCTCATCTAAAGAAATAGATCTACCTTCCATCACTCTTGCAGTAACCTTTAGATCTAAATCTTTAACCCCTAAATCTGAAATCGCATTTCTTACATCTTGTTCGATTTCACTGTTGAACGGACATGCAGGAGTAGTAAGTTCTAAGGTGAAAGATATTTTATCATTATTAATAGCCATTTCCTTTATCATACCCATAGAGACAATGTCTTTATGTAATTCAGGATCTATTACTTTTTTTAACGAAGTAAGAACCTGGTCAACTGTAACCATCATTATCACAAAGCTCTTTCGCAATATTTAAATATTGATTTCACTTCATTTTAGTATTGTATACATCCTAAAATTTCAACTGTTTTTGTTTCTTTTCTAAAATACAAACAAAAGGTTCATAAATTGATATATTATATCCTATCTCGTCCAACATGTTTTATATAGTTTCTATGACTGATATTGTTAGAATTCCACCAAGCAGACTTACTAACTCATTACGAAATACTGCAATTGGGATTCTAAAAGAAAAATACGAAAGTATGATCAGCGCAGAGTTGGGTTATGTCATAATGATTATTGATGCTAATGCTGACTCAGTTGGTAAATTAGTTACTGGAGATGGTGCCACTTATCACAAGGTAACATTCAAAGCATTAACTTTTTTTCCCAAAATTCAAGAAATAGTAGAGGGAGAAATAATAGAAATAACTGATTTTGGTGCCTTTGTAAGAATTGGACCAACAGATGCTCTTTTACATCTCTCTCAAATAACTGATGATTATCTTAAAAGTGACATTAAACAAGGTTTGATTATTGCCAACCAATCTTCTCGCTCCTTGAGAATCGGTTCGAAAATGCGTGCAAGGATTACAGCAGTAAGCTTAGGTAAGGGATCATCGATGGGGAAGATAGGAATTACCTGTAGACAGCCATTTTTAGGCTCATTTGACTGGATTAAAGAAGAAATAGAAAAAGCTAAAACACCTCAATCACCAAAAGAAAAGAAAGGAGTAGCCAAATAATAAATGGCTCGAGAATTAGCTTGTAAAAAATGTAAAGCGATTACCGTGGGAAAAGTTTGTCCTATTTGTAATTCCACCGATCTTTCTAGTGATTGGTCAGGAATAGTAATCATTTTTGATTCCAAAACATCACTGATTGCTAAAACTTTAGAAATATCGGTACCGCATAAATATGCACTTAAAGTCTCTTAATGAAAAAATTAAC
Organism: Nitrososphaeraceae archaeon; assembly: GCA_025924135.1. Taxonomy (GTDB): domain Archaea; phylum Thermoproteota; class Nitrososphaeria; order Nitrososphaerales; family Nitrososphaeraceae; genus TH1177. The sequence continues at coordinate 29,277 of JAICEO010000001.1, forward strand.
AGACCATTTTAATCTCAGAAAGTCCTTATTGTATTTTTTACAAGAAGATGTAGGGAGAGGAGATATTACTAGTGAAAATCTAGAAAATTCTAATAAATCTGTTACTGCTACAATCTTATTTAAATCGGATTTTGTAGGCATTATAAGTGGAATAGAGGAAGTACAAGTATTATTGGATATTTGCAATTGTAATTCAACACCTCATATGTCAGATGGAATGAAAATTTCACCTAAGGCAAGAATTATGGAGATCAATGGAACAGCCAAAGATATATTGAAGGCCGAAAGAATTGCATTAAATTTATTAATGAGAATGAGTGGTATTGCAACAACCACACGAAAGTTTGTCGATATAGTTCATCAAATAGACCCCCAAATTTCAATAGCGGCAACAAGAAAAACTGCCCCTGGATTACGACTTTTTGATAAAAAAGCAGTTGTCATGGGAGGAGGAATTAGTCATAGAAATCGACTTGATGATATGGTGCTGATAAAAGATAACCATCTTGCTGTAGACAAATCAATAAGGAAAATAATACCATTAATTCGAGAAAAAGTAGGATCCTCTATAAAAATAGAATGTGAAGTCACAAATGAAGCAGAAGCCGTTGAAGCCATTGAAGCCGGAGCAAATATAATAATGCTAGATAACTTCACTATCCTAGAGGCAAGAAATACATTGTTAAAGCTTTTAGATGAAGGTTTGAGAAATTTAGTTCAAATTGAAATATCAGGCGGAGTGAACCTAGATAATATAATTAATTATGCCAAATTGAAGCCAGATATTATTTCAATAGGATATTTAACACATTCTTCTCCAGCCCTGGATTTCAGTTTAAAGATAATAGACCAGTAACAAAAATAAAAAAAATTTAGATTTTACCTTTTTCTTCCACCACGTTCAGGTTTTTTCTGACCAGGTGGTACTCTTTTCTCAAATCTTTTAATGAAATTCTCTTTATTACGTACTTTTGATATAGGACTAACCCTTGATTTTCCCTGTACTTTAGGAGTTTGACCTTTGACTTTTCCTGCTTTAGTAAGCGATCCGTGAGTTGGCATAGGTTTATTCTAAATATGTTCCTAATAAATATATTGCAACATTTAAAGAGGCAATCTATGCCTCCTATGTATATTTTTAAGGCAAAGGTGTCCTAAATAGTACTAATTTAAATGATGTTTTGCTCATACTTATGTAACTAACAAATGAATTTAACATTGGATCAATATACTGAAGAAATTTCCTCTTTAAAAAAGGAACGCGATGCAATTATCCTTGCACATAATTATCAATTACCTGAAGTGCAAGATGTAGCAGACTTTATCGGAGATTCATTAGCTCTCTCCAGGAAAGCAGAAAAAACTAATGCTAAAAATATTATTTTTTGTGGTGTTCATTTCATGGCAGAAACTGCTTCCATTATTTGTCCAGATAAAGACGTGTTTATACCCGATGTAAATGCAGGATGTTCTCTTGCTTCTTCTATAAATTGTTCAGAATTAATGAATTGGAAAAAAGAACATCCCGATGCTATTGTTGTTAGCTATGTTAATACTTCTGCAGAGGTTAAAGCATTATCTGACTATTGTTGTACGTCTTCTAATGCTGTAAAAGTGGTAAATAGTATATCTCCAGACAATGAAATTCTCTTTCTTCCAGATATGTTCTTAGGTTCATATGTATCTGAAATTACCAAACGAAAAAACATGTTCATATGGCCCGGCGAATGTCATGTTCACGCTGGAATTCGTGCTGAAGATATTAATAAAATGATGAAAAGGTATCGAAATGCTGAATTCTTGGTCCATCCAGAATGCAGTTGTACATCTTCGACTATGTACCATATGTCAAAAGGAGACTTGATCAGCGAAGGTCATATTTTATCCACCGAAGGAATGATGGAACGAGCGAAGAATTCCTCTAAAAATGATTTTATTGTAGCTACAGAAACGGGTATATTATATAGGATGCAAAAAGAAAACCCTACAAAAAATTTTATTCCACTTAGAAAAGATGCAGTATGTCAATATATGAAAAAAATTACTATTGATAAAGTTTACAATTCTTTAGTAAATAATGTATATCAGGTAAGAGTACCAAAATCAACAGCTGATAAAGCCCGATACGCCATAGAAAGAATGCTATCAATTGGATGACAGATTTATATTTGAATTGTTCTACTTTAAAAGGTAAATTACTCTTTTGACTAGTATCACAGAACTAAAATTTTGTAAACACAAAGCAACCAAATTGATTTATTTTTTTTTAATACAAACTATTAAAAATTATTTAGGAAACTATTTTAACTCAAAGAATAAAATCTTTAATTACCTTTTTATGAAAAAGAAGATATCAATCATAGGTTGTGGTGCTATAGGAAGTGAGCTGGCACAACATGTAGATAGTAACATGGGCGAAAATATAACCTTACTTTCTCTTCTTGATATCCGCCTTGAGAATGCACAAATCCTTAAATCAAAATTAATTCATAATAGCCCACTAATATTTGAAAATTTTGATGAATTTATAAAGTCTGAATCTTTTAAGGATGTTGAATTGGTAGTAGAGGCTGCTTCACAAAATGCTATCACTAGTTATCTTAATCAACTTATTTTATTCAAGAAAGATGTACTCGTTATGAGTGTAGGTGCCTTTGCTAATTCCGATTTTTTTTCTGAAGTAAAAAGAAATGTAGAGCGTACTAATACAAACATTTATGTTCCATCAGGAGCTATTGCGGGGATAGATGCTCTCAAGAGTGTAAAAAATTCCATAAGTTATTTAACTCTAACAACAACCAAGAATCCAAATTCACTTAAAGACTCTCCATTTTTTAAGAACAATAATTTGACAGTAGATTCTTTCAAAAAAAGAACACTAATTTTTGAAGGATCAGCTATTGAGGCAGTTCAAAATTTTCCTACCAACGTGAATGTTGCAGCCTTATTAGGGCTTGCTGGGATAGGCGTTGAAAAAACCAAGGTTAATGTGATCGCCGATCCGTCTATTCGTATTAATAAACATGAAATCAAGGTAATTGGAAAATTCGGCGAATTAATAGTTCGAGTCAAAAATATTCCTAGTCCTACTAATCCCAAAACAAGTTATCTGGCAGTATTATCTGTTATTGAATGTCTTCGTTCAATTACTACAAAAGGTATAAAATATGGAACATAAAATAGGATAGTGTCGATAGAATTTTGTATTATGTTTAATGAAGTAATTTTTTGAAAAGAAGATAAAAATTATGTTAAATAATTTAATTGCAATAGTTGTAATATCTTTTATTATTGTAGGCTCATTATGGGGAATTGGCAATCTACTTAATCCAATAAAAGAGAATGATTTGGATGCCGAAGGGATTATATTAGTTGCAGAAAACAATTTGTTTAACAATACAAATCCTACACTACACATTGAGAGAAATAAGCCGGAAAAAATTACTATTATAAATAAAGATTTTGTAAGACATGATTTTATTATAAATGAATTAAATCTAAATACAGGTTACCTTTATTCAGCGCAAGATTTTACTACGGCGATTGCTTCCAAAGAATCAGGGACTTTTGAATATTATTGTTCCTTACATCCATCTACAATGCGTGGAAAACTAATTATTAGTGATAAAAATTGATTAAATCTTTAATGATTTGATCGAAAAAGTTAATTTTAAGGAAAGGTTATAAAATCATGAATGTTCAACGCCGAATCTGGAAAGAGTAGCAATAATAAAAAAAAATTCCATAAAATTAATTTGGGAATCAGACAAACAGTCCTGGAACGAGCACGTTATCGCTGTCAAAGTTGTTCCCTTAAATTTAACGCCCAAGAGACTCCATTTTTTGCCCATATTAACGGATCATTAAAAGATAATAGTCCTGCTAACCTTAAAGCTCTTTGTAAAACATGTTACGTGAAAACTGGAGAAAATAAAATTAAAGATAACATGGTTGGTAAAATTCGATCTTTAATTAGAAGAGTTATATGATAAAATTTGATTATTCAATCCTATTCTTAATGCTTATTATTTGGATTTAAGAAATGATTCTTTATGTTCCACACTGCAAAAATGTTCTATTTTAAGAACCCCTCTATTTGAATCTCCTTCAATATGCGGCCATCCTAAATCTGAAAATTTTTTACCACAATAAGCACATATCTTAAAGTCCATTTTTAATATTTTTTATTAAATATATTAAAATCTTTTTTTAATAACTAATATATTTCATTTTATATGTAATATTTCTATGGCCATATTACTTCAGTTAATTTGTGATCAATGTAAGAAAGTAATCCTAGAAAAAATGGGCGAGCAGAATCTCAATCTTGAGCGGTTCCCAATTACTAAAGAAGAAGCCGAAAAATTAGATAAAGAACATAGAGGACATGAATGCCATATAGAAGCAGTCGAAAAAATTAATTAAGAATTTCGTGGTTTTTTGAAATAGTTTATTAGAGTCGTGACTCATATTTAGAATCAGCTAGGAATATTTTTATTGATTATTATTAAAAGAAAACTTCTATAGGAAGCTTTAAATTCGTTGTATTCCCCCATAGTCTAATGTTTAAGGGTATAACAATAACCTCTACAATATTTAGCATGTTTATACTAACAGTTCTGGCGACAGGTATCCAACTTCCTCACGTGTCGGTTTTTGCTCAAGAAAGTGAGATTGAATCTGTTAATGCTTCCAACACTGACACAGGCAATTCTACTAGCGTTCAATCAACAGATATGCAATCTAAAAATGCTACTAGTACTAAATCATCTAATGCGACAAGCAGTGAAGCATCCAATGCTACTAGCGTGGCAAAAGCAGCACAATCCAAGCCAGATGCAGCTACGATATCAGTAGGTAAATCATTCGCTCAACAAGGAACAGTAACCTCTACACAAGATCCTTTGCCTGGACATGAAGCTCATCAATTAGCATTAATCCTACCACCTAGAGATGATGGGGCTATATATCAAGGAACAGTGACATATACTGCAAGCAAACCTGTTGAAGTTGTAATTTTAGAAAATTTTGCAAACGAATCTGATGTTGATCCAACATATGGTTCTATTGCTACAGCTCCATTAGGAGAAGGTACAGTGGCAATTAGTCTTTTAACTCCACAATATGGTCCAATCAATGCTGCTTCCATTCCATTCGCAGGAAACGCTCTTGCACTACACACATTAAATGGTGAACCATTTGCTGCTACTTATACGGTTACTGGTGATGTCGAACAAGCTCAAACCTTTAACTCTATTACTCCACCTCCATTAGCAGAAGCAACTCAGGCAGGTCAAGAAGATACCAATGGAGATGCAGACGATAAAGAGGATAAAGACGATAAAGACGCTAACGACGATAAAGACGATAAAGACGCTAACGACGATAAAGACACTAAAGACGGAGACAATAAAGATTAAGAGTAGTAAGACCAAAATTAATGCCAAATACCTATTTTTTTAATTTTTCTTAAATATTATTTTGATACATTTTCCTATATAACATTCAATCATTTAATTATTGATACTGTTTTGAAGAGGATTTTATTAGTCCAATATTATCTTTTTGAGTTGCTTTTATTAAAAAATTAGCAAATTTGAAGTGCATATAATAACACAAAGCTATACTTTTATCAATTTTTATTCAATAAAATGGTAGGTTCTAGGTTAAAATGCGAGAAAACGATAATAGATTTACTTAAATTCTATCCTATCGCCAGTTCTCATTTTAGCTTATATTTTAAAATAAAGTAACCCTCCTGCCTTTACTATCTTTGATATAATGTCAGGTAAAGGTTTAATCTTAAAGACCTCATTAGATGTTGAATTGATGATCGTATTATTATCAAGATTAATTTCTAACTCGTCCTTATCTGAAATTTTTTCAATTACTTCTGAATCAATCTCGATAGGTAAAAGATATCCTCCATCTACCGCATTTCTATAAAAGATCCTAGCAAAAGAAGGAGAAAGAATTGCTCGAATTCCGACTTGATGTAATGCGATAGGGGCATGTTCTCGGCTTGATCCACAACCAAAATTCTTTCCAGTCAGTAAAAAATCTCCTTCACTTATTTTTTGAGAAAAATTAGGATCTAGTCCTTCCATCGCATGTTTGCCTAATTCTTTGTGGTCATGTATTTTTAAATAAGGCCCTGGAATTATTACGTCTGTATCTATATTGTCTTTATTGTATTTGTGCACTTTCCCTCGAAGTATATTCATAACATTTCATTCCTTGGATCTGTAATTTTTCCATTTATAGCTGCTGCAGCGACTACTATAGGAGATGCCAAATATGTTTGTGATTCAACGTGCCCCATTCTTCCAGGGAAATTTCTGTTAGTAGTGCTGATACAAATTTCATCTTTTGCAAGTACACCCATATGTGCACCACAACAAGCACCACATGTGGGGGGACCAACAACTGCTCCTGCCTCCAAGAATATGCTTACCAAGCCTTCTTTAATTGCTTTGAAATAAATTGACTGAGCAGCAGGAAGAACTTCTGTTCTAATTTTAACATGTTTTCCTTTCAGGATCTTGGCTACCATCCTTAAATCTTCTAATTTTGCACCAGTACATGAACCGATATAAGCTTTATCTATTGATCTACCCTCTAGATCCCCTACAGTACAAATATTTTCGGGTGAAAATGGTTTAGCTATAATAGGATCTAAATTTTCGATATCATATGTAATTGTATCACTATAGGAAGCGTCAAAGTCTCCTTTTACTGGGGAAAATTTCTTGTCAGTACGGGTCTTGAGATATTCAAATGTAGTCTCATCAGGCTCAATAATTCCGTTTTTAGCTCCAGCTTCAGTACTCATATTAGTAAGTGTTAATCTTTCTTCCATAGACAATCTATCCACAGTCTCACCAGCAAATTGCATTGCTTTATAATTTGCACCATCGGTACCGATATCACCTATTATCTTCAATATTATATCTTTTGCCATAATGTATTCAGGTTTATTTCCATTTATTTTGAAAAGAATTGTTTCCGGGACTTTAAACCATATTTTTCCATACATTAATACATATGCTATATCGGTGTGACCCAATCCGACAGCAAGGGAGCCCATTGCACCTGTAGTATTTGTATGCGAGTCGCCACCTACATAAATCTCTCCAGGTAAAACTAATCCTTCTTCATGTGATAACGTATGACAAATTCCGTATTGACCTAAACCATATTTAAAATGTTTTTTTATGTTATATTTTTTGGTCCAGTTAGTCAATAAGGTAATATTATTTGCAGAAATCCTATCAGAAGCTGGAACAAAATGATCTTCACTTATCCAGACTCGATCAGGGTTCCAAATGTGATCAAGATTTATACCCTTTTTTTCCCATTCTGAAAAAACTTTAATTACACCTGGGCCAGATACATCATGAACCATAACTTTATCGATATTTGCTATGACCACATCATCTGGTGAAACCATATTTTTATTGGATGCTCTAGCTAAAATTTTTTCAGTAATAGTCATTCCCATTTCGTTATAACTAAATAAAGTTATCAATTCGCGAATAAAAACGTTCTACAAAACTAATAATGTGCTATTTATTAAATAATCCTATTGATATATGTAAAGTCTATTAAAATTAAAACTAAAAAAAAAAAATTTAATCTCTTTGATACTATAATATCGTCAAAGTGTAAGTTCAAAGATGGTGATGTTCTGGTATTATCGAGTAAATTCGTTGCAATGAGCGAGGGATCGATATTAGATCTTCGAACAATTAGACCTAGCTCTAATGCCAAAAAGCTAGCCAAAACTTATCAAATGGAACCAACATTTGTAGAAGTGGTAATTAGAGAATCAGATGTTATTTTTGGAGGGTTACCTGGATTCTTATTAACTATAAAAAATGGAATTTTAGCCCCTAATGCAGGGATTGATAGATCTAATATACCATTACATAAAATTATATGTCTTCCATTCGATCCATTTCTCTCTGCTGAAAATTTGCGGTTGGAGTTTCTTGTACGCTCAGGAATAAAGGTAGGTATTGTAATTTCAGATAGTAGGTTAATGCCTACACGGATTGGTACTACGGGTGTAGCAATAGCATGTTCGGGAATAGAACCAGTAGAAGATCAACGGGGAAAAAAAGATCTTTTTGGGCATATTATGAAATATACACTGAAAGCAACAGCAGATTCTTTAGCAACAATAGGTACATTTGTTATGGGTGAAAGTAATGAATCAGTTCCTCTTGTGGTGATACGAGGTTCAAATGTTTCATTTACTGACAGAAAGTTGTCGTGGAAAGACTTTGCTATAGATTACCAAACAGATCTTTATTTTCGGGGTATACATAATTTTAACCCAATTAAATAATTTTAATTTCATAGCATTTTAATATAGCCCCACATCAAAATTTTCAATAACTAAATGTCTGAATTCCTTACAAGATATCCAAAAAAAATGAATTTTTTAAAAGGGTTACAGGAATCTATTAAGTCTGAAGATATCCAGTTTGATCATCTTAGTTTATTAGTTAAAATAAAGAAAGATGATATCATAAGAACTCTTATCTTGGAGGGATTTTCCAAAGTTAAATTTGAAAATAGAAAACCAGGACAAATAGGTAATGGATTTTCAAAAAAGTTAAAGAAACCTTGGGAAATACATGTTCGCTTATTAGATATGCAACAGGGCTTAATTGCAATTCAAGGGGAAGTAGAAATTTCCAGAAGATATATTCAGCATATTCGATCGGTGCGCGCCCCAGTAATATATGAAATTGAATCTATTCTAAAGAAACATAGAATCGAATATAAAATCTGGAATGATAAAGTACGTGATTATATAACAAATATTATCGATAATCATCAAATAATTTTGAATTCACCAAAATTACCTGCAATGCCGTGGTTGTTAATGATCATCTTTGGTTCTATGATTGGTTCGTTACATGGACTGAAACTCCTTGGTATTTTTTAAATAAAGAAATTCTTTTATGATCTTAAATTGTTAATATTTATAATCAAACAATGGGAATTCCAGAGAAAATCAAAGAAATAGAAGATGAAATTCACAAAACCCAAATCAACAAAGCCACCGAATTCCACATTGGAATTTTAAAAGCAAAGATTGCTAAACTAAAACGGGAACTCGAAGAAAATAGGCATGGAAAGACTGTCTCTAGCGGTAAAGGTAGTTCTGGATATGACGTTAGAAAAGAAGGAGATGCGACTGTCGTTCTGATTGGATTTCCAAGTGTTGGAAAATCTACTCTTTTAAACTGTTTAACTAATGCTAATTCAAAGATTGCATCTTATCAGTTTACTACACTCACAGCTATTCCTGGTATGATGGAATACAGAGGAGCAAAAATACAGGTCATTGACTTACCAGGAATCATTAAAGGTGCAGCTTCGGGAAAAGGAATGGGTAAAAAAGTTCTCTCTGTGGCTAGAAATGCAGATTTAGTATTAATTGTTGTTGATGTATTCCAACCAAAACATTTTTCTATATTAGTAAAAGAATTATCAGAAATAGGTATAAAAGTAAATAAAAAACCACCTAATGTTCATATACATAAAACTGAAAAAGGAGGAATTTCAGTGAGTATAGACCAAGATTCACAAATTTCAGAATCCATGGTGAGAGAGATGAGTAGAATTTATGGAATACACAATGGCAGAATTACAATAAGAGATTCTAACTTGACTCCAGATGATCTAATTGATGCGTTAGCCGGAAACAGAGTATATCCTCATTGTATAATTGTTTTAAATAAAATAGATCTCATAGATACGGCTACATTGAATGGTATGATACCTTTCCTAGGCGAAGACGTTGAACCAGTATCTGCAAATTCTAATCTGAATATTGAAATGCTCAAGGAATCGATCTTTAACAAATTGGAATTCATGAGAATATACATGAGACCAAAAGGAAAAGAAACAGATTATGCAGAGCCGTTAATTGTAAGAAAAGGAACAAAAGTTAGAGATATTTGTACTAAATTACATAGAAATATGCTGCGTGACTTTAGATTTGCATTGGTTTCAGGAAAAAGTGCAAAATTTGAAGGACAAAAAGTAGGACTTGAGCATGAATTGTTAGATCAAGATGTTTTAACAATCATTAAGAAGATAAACGCTATATAGTTATCTCTAAATAGGATCCTTACCGTCGAGTTTACCTTTCTCTTCATTCTTCTTTTTCATATTCGTGTAAATCAGAATACCAATTATTCCAACTATTATTATATAATTTACAGGTGGATTAAGATATTTCAAAACTAATCCAACCTTGGGAACGGTGTATGCAACGGTACCAATGTAATCTTTTTCGCGAATGGGAAAGTCTGTACCTGGTATTATACCATCGTTTGCATCACCCTTTGTTACTATGACTTTTTCTCCAAATCTATCACTTATCTCGATAATTCGATGAACGATAACTCTGTCACCGCCTTGAGGCCTATTAAAAACGATAATATCGCCAACTTTTAAGCTATTAAAGGTATTTCCATCTTTTACTATTAAAATATCACCTACATTAAGAACAGGAATCATGCTACCACTGGAGACAACATAAAAAGGATTATCAACATTGAATACAACTTTGACAGCGAACCATATCAAAACTACACCAATAACGATTATTGCGATATCTTTTATAATGCTATATTTTTTGTCCTTATTTTCAAGCAATTCTAATTAAATTTCAATTTATTTGTTACATAAACTTTTAGATTAAATGTTATATATGGCAGCTCAGTCAAATGCCTTTATTACATGTGGTTTCAATATTAACTCTGATTCTTCATAGCTGCCTAAGTAATAAATCTGAAGCTGATTAATTAACATGATAGTCTATTGCTTTCTTTGCAACTAAATCTGCAGCTGTATTTTTTTCCCTCGGGATATATTTGTAAGAAATTTCGGTGAATTTTTTTTCTAAATTATTAATTTCCCTGGAAAGAATTTTCAATTCTTTTTTTCTAATTCTTATTTTGGCTTTCCTTTGTTGTACTATTGTCATACTATCTGTGTGGATCTCAATTCTCTTATCAATTAGCAATGCCAATTGCAATGCTCTTTTCAAGGCTAGATATTCAGATAAGAGATTTGTATGAAAGCCTATAAATTCGCCATAATTTAATATTAAGAAATTATTTCGGAATATTATTATCCCTATACCAGAAGGCCCAGGATTGCCTTTCGAAGAGCCGTCAATATGGACAAATAGCAAGAGATAAAAATATAGTAAATAAACTAATTAATATTTTTCATTTCTCTTTTGACAATTTTACTAATATTACTTTAATTATACCCCAAGGTAAAATTAATTCATCGAAGAAAATAGTTGTGACAACAAATTTGATGTACACTTTAATAAGGTTAGTCGTAAGCCATAAATTACAGAAAAATGAAAGCACATTCAAAACTTTAAGAATGAAGTACGAATAGTGTGATATGTATTAAAGATATTGCGATATTTAATTCCATATTTGATGTTTATTGAGTAAAAAAGCTGATGAAAAAAATCAATGTCCAAAGGAAATTGTGAAGTTATTTTTAAGGTTGTATCATAATTAGATTATAACTATAGTAGAAGGTAGAAAGACTCTAATATTGAAATTCCACGAATGTATTTTACAATGCCCAAACGCCGGTTCAAGCCGACAAAACCTGCAAAAAAAATAGGGAAAAAACAATTACTATTACCACCAGTTATGATAGGTGTGGCAACATTTGCAGGCATTATAATAATGCAATTATCGCCTCCTCCCCAAGTCTTGGGCATTTGCTTGAAGGCTCATAATATTGAAACTTTTAGCATATATCCAGTAGTACAGATTTTTGAAGATGGTATGCAAAAATTTCTTCCTAAGGATGTGGGGAAGGATATAAAAGATGGAAAAGAATGTATTCATATCATTCATACAGATGAAGTAGGCGACAAAATACATATTGAGTATATTCGACCCATTAGGCTTACGATAGAAGATTTTATGCAAATTTATTCAACTGATAATAAAACAATAACTGTAATTAATAACCAAACAGGATCATTAAATAAAGAAATACTCACCTTAGATAATTACGATATCCAATATTCTTATTTCTCGGAAAATAATGAATTTACAAAGATTTCTAATTCTACATTGATGCCACCTTTTACTAAGGATATGGTGGTAAAAATTGAGTTAACAACCAAAATGCAAAAATAAGAAATGGCTTTCGATCCACATAATATATAAATAGAAACGTTCAAGTCAGACTTTGATTCTTTTTGGGACAAAAAAAAGCCGTTGTTATAAAGGGAGATGGTACCGGCCCAGAGCTGGTAAAATGTATGATAGATGTTTTGGAATCATGTAACAGTACCATAGAACTGGTACCTGTGGAAGCTGGATCTGAATTTTGGGAAAAAAATAAAACAGATTCTTATATCACTGATGAGGTTTGGAAATTATTAGCCGAAAGTGATGCGTGTTTTAAAGGACCGACTACTACCGTTCCGGATCCACATGCCCCTAGGAGCGTAGCGGTTAGCATTAGACAGAAATTTGAACTTTATGCCAACATTCGACCAATAAAAACATATAAAACTTCACAGTTAAATCTAAATTTCGTTTGTGTGAGAGAGGCAACTGAAGGTTTGTATGCTGGAATAGAATTTAAAACTAGTGATGATTCCGCTGTCGCCATTAGAAAAATAACTCGAAAAGGATGTGAAAGGGTAGTTAAAAAAGCATTTGAATTAAGTACGGAATTAGATTTTAAAAAAATATTTGTTATTACTAAAAGAAATATTTTAAAAGAAACGGATGGAATATTTGTATCTGCAGTAGACAAAATAAAAAAGGATTTTAATAATATAGTAATAGAAGAATATTATATAGATAACGTTACTCAACAATTAGTCAAAAATCCCCAAAGATTCAATGAGAGTATTTTATTAAGTACTAACTTATTTATGGACATAATATCCGAGTGTGCTTCAGGGCACGTCGGATCAATCGGGAATGTTTATTCTGGAAATTATGGCGATAAATATGCCATGTTCGAGCCTGCTCACGGTAGTGCTCCAAAATACGCAGGTCAAGATAAAGTAAATCCCGTAGCCACTATTTGTTCAGCTGCTTGGATGGAGGAATATTTAGGTGAAAAAGATATATCAAAAGCTATTTTTAAAGCTACTGAAGAAGTGATAAATGAAAATAAATTTGTTACTTATGATTTAGGTGGAAATGCTTCACTATCCCAAATGGCAAAACAAATTTCTCAAAGAGCCTCAAGACTATTAAAAAAGTGATTAGACGACATCAGTAAATACCTAAGGTAGATTTATGATGCTTAATTCATATACATAAAGAGTTTCATAAAATATTCTCCTCTTGTTAATTACTTTCCCATTGATTTTTTTTTCAAAAATAAACCTATCTAACTTTGGAATATCAGATAAAGATGAAACAATTAAAATCATATGCCCGGATTTTGCAAGATTTGATATTGAAGAATGAATGAAATGAATAGTTTTTTCTATACCCGTTCTTCCTCCATGAATAGTTTTATCATGAAAGCGGTCATTTGGTAAATACGGTGGATTGCTTACAATTAGATCAAACTTACTAACTATTGCTGTTGCAGCATCACAACATATAAAAGTTATTTCCGAACTATATTGTTTTTTGCAGTATAATACAGAATCATAATCGATATCAGTACTTACTACATTTTTGAAATTTTCTAAGAGAAAGTTAGAAACGATTCCTGTTCCTGTTCCAATTTCAAGTGCTGATTCTCCAGAATAGTCTTTAAGGGAATCAATTAATAAAAAACTATCCACATCAGGAAGGTACATTTTAAGTTATTTCAAATCTGGCTTAAATGAGTTTAGTAAGATCTATTATTTTTTCTGGTTCCATTTCTTTTACTCTTAAATCTATTTCATTAAAATTAATTTTAAGTTTATTATTCAATTTACTTATTTTTTTATTTTTAAATGAAAAAATAAAAAAGATTTTAGAAATTGTATCCTTTGACAGTATATTATTTTTTGATGTTAATTTTATTACCTCGGAATCAACAGTTGGTGCAGGGTAAAAGGATTTTTTATCTACTTTGAACAACGGTTGGATATCAAAACAATATTGTATTATAGCAGATAGTGCTCTATATTTTTTTTCGCCGGATTTAGACTGGATTTTTTGGCTAAACTCCTCTTGAACCATTATAGTAGCACGAGGAACCTTTTTTGTGGCTAACCATAAAAATATCTCTTTGCTTTTAGAATATGGGATATTAGAAATAAAAACGTCAAAGTTCAAAGGCCTCATATATTTTAAAAGATCTGCATTTATAATACTTAGATTATGAAACTTTGATTGTAAAATTTTAATTTCATTATATAATCTCTTATTTACTTCAAAGGATTTTACATTTCTGGCATTTTTACATAAATAAGGTATAAGTACCCCTTTTCCTGTACCCATTTCACAAACATCTTCAAAAGGTTTTATATCTGATAAACCTATTATTTTTTCTGCTACGTTTAAATCAACAAGAAAATTTTGTCCGTAATACTTCCTCCAATTCATTTTCTCACAAAGAGGTTCATTCTTGTTTCTCCGGAAATTTCTTCGACTATTCTTTTTGTGATCAACTTCTGTAAATCTTTTACACCAACACGAGTCTGTATGTCATTAAAACTTTCAAACTTTTTCTTCTCTCGTTCAGTAATAATACTTTTCATATATATCTTACCTATCCCAGGAATTAATTCTAAACCATGGACACGAGGTGTAATGGGTTGAGCATTATTGAAATAATCCACAAACCTTTTTTCTTTAATAGTAACGATTTTCTCTATTGCGACTGGAATTTCATTTTTTGCAGATACAGAAAGGTCGTTATAATTTAATCTGCCTAAAACACTAATTATTTTGTTTCGTCCCTCTCTCCCAATATAGGCACGTTCTCCAATCTCAAAATTTTGGGATGGGTCTCCGAGTAACTCTAATAATGTTAATCGTTCTTCTCCAATTGCTTGTATGATTATTCCTTCTCGCTTTTTTACGGTTGAGGACTTTCCTCTTATTGTAAATTCTATAATGTGAGCATATTCTTCATATCTTCGAGGACCATGAAAGCTACCGAATGCATTTCCCTTATTTTCTTGATAATGATCCGGCACTGACATAAATCTTCTTCCTTTCGAATGGTCTAAGTAGCTTTATTTATAATATCCAAAATTTTATTTAATGTATCTGTTAAGATCAATTTTTTCCATCCAAATGTAAAAGCCCGTAATTCTTCAATAGACGTGGGCATAGCATTTGCTATTTCTACAGCTTCATCTTCCTTTAAATCACATGAGGATACTAGTTCATTTATGATGGCTCTGGAAGCTTGTGAAGACGATTTAGCAAATTTTGAAACATAATCATAAGTCCATCTCTGAATTTGATCCATTTCTTCTATCTCTACTTTTTCTAAAACATCTTTTACTTCTGAAAGAGATATAACTTCTTTTTTTAATGTTTCCATACAAGTCCTTCCTAATTAGCTAAAGGTTTTAGATGGTTTCTTTTAGTCTGTAAAATTTTTTCTTTATTGCCTAAAGGAACAGATACTTTAATAATTCTTTTTCCAATTTCCTTAATTATTCCTATTTTCCCTTGATATCTTCTATGAGGCATTGTATTATGTTCACTAGGATCAATATTAATAATTACTTTATCCCCTATTTTGTAATCTATTAATAAATAAGAAATACCTCTAAGTATATTACTTTTAGTTAAGATTGATCGTGATTTCCTCTTACTTCCATGTGATCTTGGCATATTGTATCTGAATTACCTCCTTAATTTAACATTAACTGAAAGCTAGATGGGATCGGATACTCCTGCCTCTCCTAACGAAAATAAGGCTTCAATTTCAGGATGATAAGGACTATCAACAATTCGAGCAATTCTGTTTTTGCCAGCTTTTTTCAAATAGATTCTATATGTACTTGAATGTGCAATTATATTTCCTCCTGTTGGCCTAAAAGGGTCACCAAACAATGTATCAGGAACAGATTGGATCTGGTTTGTTAAGATAATCGCTATTTTGTACGTTTCAGAAATTCTGATTAACATATGCATTAATTTATTTATTTTTTGTTGCCTTTCTGATAGTGTTCCTCTTCCTACATATTCTGCCCGATAGTGAGAAATTGCTGAATCTAAAACTAATAATTTTATATTCTTGGTTTCAATAATTTTTCCTATTTCATGAATGATTAATTCTTGATGGGCACTGTTAAATGCTTTTGCAACTACTATATTTTCTAATACGCTTACATAATCTATATTTCTTGCTTTAGCTATTGATACTATCCTTTCAGGTCTGAAGGTATTCTCAGTATCAACATAAATTACTCCACCTTCCAGTCCACCATCTAATCTTTTTTGCTGAACCATTACTGAAGAAGTATGGCAAATCTGAGTTTTTCCTGACCCAAATTCACCATATATCTCAGTTATTGCATTAATTTCAAATCCTCCTCCTAACAAATCATCAAAGTGTTTTGAGCCAGTAGAAATTCGGTCTATTTTCTTTCTTTTATTATAAAGCTCTGTTGCAGAAACAAAAGTTTTTTCAATAATTTCTACTTCTTCTAGTTTTATTCGAGCTTTATTACACAGATCATTTGATTTTTCTATAGTCATTCCGGTAAGTTCCGCAACATCATGTGGCCCTCTGATTATCAATTCCTTTAATGAGTCAATTCCAGCTTCAATAAGATGAATTTTGGTTGCAGGACCAATATCCTCTAGAATATCAAGTTCTAATTTTTTATATTTATTATCTTTATTTATCAATTAAGATCATTTTGAATATATAGTGATTATTGAACTAAATATTTTTTGTTTATTACTATTTATTTTTTCATAATTTCTTATTTAGTTGAAATAACTTAAATAAAGTAATCAACATTGTTTCATCAGCAGTGAAATTATAATTGATTGTTGATCTAAATCTCGCTGGAAAAAATGTGATTGTGGTAGGAGGGGGAATAGAAGGAGTACGAAAAGTCAAAGGATTATTAGGTCAAAATTGTAAAATCACTGTAATTAGTGAAAGATTGAATTCCTATCTCGAAGAATTAGCGCAACAAAACAAGATTGAGATAGTTAAAATGAAAATTAAGGATGCTAATATATTAGATAAATATAAAAATATTTTTTTAGTGCTTGCAGCCACAGATAACAAGGAACTTAATAGAAAAATTGTAGAAAGAGGTCGTTCAATGATGTCCTTTGTTTATGCCGCAGATGATCCTCCAGTAAGCGACTTTTCATATGCCTCTATAATCAACATTGAAGGAATAATGCAAGTAGCGATTTCTACTTCTGGAAAAAGTCCAATAATGGCTAGAAGATTGAGAATAAAAGCAGAACGTATTTTAAGAAGAACAATAAAGCAATCAGATATAGAAAATACCAAGCTACAGGAGTTTGCGAGAATGGCTGCACGAATCAAAATTAAAACTGTTATAGAACGGAAAAGATTTCTCTACTCAATAATCAAGGATAAAACCATTCAAAATTTAATAAATGAGAACAAGATAGATGAAGCAAAGGTTGCTGCCCTTGAACGGTTAAACCATTGGAGTGATTTGAAAAAATGACTCTAGTTAACAGATCATTTGATCTACTAAATTTTAGGATAACATATAAGGAAGCTCCTATTCATTTGCTTGAAAAATTTGCATTTAAAGATGTTTCTAGTGCTCATGAAACATTTCTTGAACATTTACAAATGAAAGAATGTCTAATATTACAAACTTGTAATCGTGTAGAAATTTTTGCGGTAGTAGAGGAAGAACTAGACTTCCAGAAAATTATTAGTTATTGGGCTGATCATTCTAAGTTATCAACAGAAGACTTTTCTAAAATAGTAGAGATTGTGAGAGGTGAAGAGGTAATTCGACATCTTCTAAAACTAGTTGCCGGCCTAGATTCTTTGGTAATTGGTGAAGATCAAATTCTAGGTCAGGTAAAAAGGTCATATGAATTTTCTCGGTCTAATAATTACCTTGGATCTTTTCTATCGATCATTTTTGAAAAATCTTTACGAGTAGGCAGTAAAGTGCGATCACTGACAGGAATTAATAAAGGACGTGTATCAGTTGGATCAGTAGCTGTTAGCCTAGCGGAAGAAACAATTGGAAGACTCAATGATAGGAAAATTCTGCTTATAGGCTCAGGAGAAGGCGCTAGTCTTATAGCTAAAGCACTAAAACAAAGAAATGTCTCTTTTATGAATACAAGTAGAACGTTCGAGAGAGCTAAGTCATTTGCAGAATCTCTTTCAGGTATACCAATTATGTTTGAAGATGCCTTGATCTCCTTACACTCTATGGATATTATTTTCGTAAGTACGACAGCTCCTTATTACTTACTCACACACGAGAGGATAAAGAAAACAATGGAAACAAAAAGTAGATCGTTATTAATTTTTGATCTGTCTAATCCTAGAACAGTAGAAGATAGTATTTCTCACATTGAGAATGTATTTCTATTTAACCTAGATCAAATTGGAGGTATTGTTCAAAGAAATCTTCAATCAAGAAAAGAGGAAATCCATTCTGCAAATAAGATAATTGAAGAAGAAATGAAAAAGATGGATTTATTATTAAAAAGAAGAAAAGCGGATCCGGTAGTTGTTTCCGTTTTTCGTAATGTAGATAAAATTAGGAAACGAGAACTTAATAAAGCCCTTTCAATCCTCGGACCAAAGATAGGACCTCAAGAAGGTAAGATTATTGAGCAATTTTCTCATGCACTTTTAGAAGGAATAATATCCACACCTATGAATAATCTTCGCCGACAGCTACAAAATGATTTAGATGATGAGCAGGAACTAATGCGTCTAGCGGCGAAACTGTTTAATTATGAAAATGAAGCAAATATCCAATAATAATTATAAGGTTAATGGACCGTATTTTCCTAACGTTAGACTGAGGCGTCTTAGAAAAACTAAAGCACTAAGAGACATTTTACAAGAAACACGTATATCATCAGATGATTTAATTTTTCCATTATTTATTGAAGAAGGCTTAAAGAATTCAAAAAATATAACTTCTATGCCAGACATACAACGAATTCCTCCTTCCAAAATTGTGAATGTAGTTTCCGAACTTTTGGATTTAGGTATAAAAGGTGTTATCGTGTTTGGGATTCCAGATAAGAAAGATATTGTCGCACATTCAGCCTATAGTGAAAAAGGAGTAGTTCAAAAATCTATCCAAACAATTAAAAAAAATTTTGGAGATAGAATAGTAGTAATATCGGATGTATGCATGTGCCAGTATACAACGTCAGGTCATTGTGGAATAGTTAAAGAAAATACAATTGATAATGATTCTACTATAGAAATTTTATCTAAAATTGCTCAGAGTCATGCGCAATGTGGCGCTGATATAGTTGCTCCATCAGCTATGATGGATGGCCAGGTAATTGCAATTAGAGAACAGCTAAATGAGGCGGGTTTACATGATACCTCTATTATGGCTTATTCCGCAAAAATGGCTTCACCGTTATATACCCCTTTCCGTGACCTTGCAGATTCTACCCCTACATTTGGAGACAGAAAAACTTATCAAATGGCCGTGACCAACACACGCGAATCTTTAAGAGAACTTGAATTAGATATCAAAGAAGGAGCAGATATGATCATGATAAAACCAGCCCTTCCCTATTTGGATTTAATCTGTAAAGCAAGAGAGATGTTTAAACTTCCTTTATGTGCTTACAGTGTATCAGGAGAGTATGCTTTGATAAAAGCTGCCTCAGAAAAAGGATGGATAAATGAAACTGACGTCATGATAGAATTTCTTTCATCAATCAAAAGAGCAGGATCTGATATTATAATAACATATTTTGCCAAAAAAATGGCAAAAGTGTTATTAGAAAAATAAGATTCTTATAAATAGATTGTAATAATTACATACTTGATATCCAATCGCTCTGAAAAATTATTTCAACGAGCAATTAAGGTGATTCCGGGAGGTGTTAATAGTCCTGTAAGATTCTTTCCGCCTTACCCGTTTTTTGTCTCTTCCGGCTTTGGGAGTAAGATAGTTACTGCTGATCACGAAACTTATTTAGATTATTGTATGGGTTATGGATCTTTAATCTTTGGACATTCATATTTACCTCTTATTGAATCTGTAAAAACTCAACTCGATAATGGAACGTTGTTTTGTATTCCATCTGAAAAGGAAATTTATCTTGCTGAATTGATGGCAAAAATAATCCCATGTGCTGAAAAAGTGCGATTAGTTAATACAGGAGCTGAAGCAACAATGACTGCGATACGATTAAGTCGAGCTTTCACAAGACGCAAAAAAATAATTAAGTTTAATGGAGGTTACCATGGAGCATATGATTATGTCCTAGTAAAAGCTGGATCGGGAGCTGCAAGTATTCCATCATCTGAAGGTTCATTTCCGCAAATTTCTGAAGAAACTCTGATCGTACAATATAATGACTTTGGAGAATTAGAGCAAACAATTGAAAAAGAAGCCGAAAATATTAGTTGTTTAATAATGGAACCAGTCTTAGCTAACTATGGTCTTCTAATTCCAGAAAAAAATTATTTAACAGAAATCAGAAAAATTACAAAAAAATATGGAATTGTACTAATATTTGATGAAGTTATAACTGGATTCAGATTATCTCTGGGCGGTTGTAGTGAATTTTTCGGCATAACTCCAGATATTGCTACTTTCTCCAAATCGTTTGGGTCTGGATTTCCAATAGCTGCATTGTGTGGAAAGAGAGAAATAATGGATCAACTATCACCATCTGGCAATGTATATCAAGCAAGTACTTATGCAGGAAATCCTATTTCAGTAACCGCAGCAACTACAGCTGTAGAAAGCCTGTTAAAAAACAAAAATAAAGTTTACCCAACAATAGCGAGATTATGTGATACTTTAGTTCTCGGAATTAAAGATCGTGTAAAGAACTTTGCTGATTATTATACCATCAATTCTATTGGATCTCTATTTCAATTATTTTTTACTAAAGAAAAAGTATCTTCTCCTCTAGACATTTTAAAGTCTGATTATAAGTTGTTCGAATCGCTATTTTGGGATTTACTAAAAAAAAATATTTTTATTCCTCCTTCTATGTATGAAACATGTTTTATTTCGTATGCTCATTCTGATGAAGATATAGAAAAAACCATTGAATGTTATTCTGATTCTTTGAATCAACATATTAAATGAAATGACTCCAAAATTACGTATAGGTACAAGAGGAAGTAAATTAGCATTAGCACAAACACAAATTGTAATTAATTCGCTTTGTACACAAAACAAAACTTTTGAGTATGAAATTACTCCAATTAAGACCAGGGGCGATTTAGACAATTCTAAACCGTTATTTTACCTGGATAAAAAAGGAATCTTTGAAAAAGAAGTAAATGAATCAGTAGTTAAGGGCGATGTCGATTTTGCTATTCATAGTGTTAAGGATGTTCCAGCTACGATTCATAAGGATTTAGTCATAGCGTCTATCCCTCAAAGAGATTCAGTAATTGATGTTTTAATAAGTAAAAGTAAAAAAAAACTAAATGAACTCCCCCAGGGTTCTATTATAGGAACAAGTAGCTTACGAAGAGCAATACAAATTATTTCATTGAGAAATGATTTCAAAGTCATACCATTAAGAGGAAATATCGATAGTAGAATTGAAAAAGCCTTAAAAGGAGAATACGATGCAATTATTCTAGCAGAAGCAGGATTGAAAAGATTGGGAAAAGAACAATATATTAGTGAAAGATTCGATCCCAAAAAATTTTTACCAGCAGCAGGACAAGGAGCCCTTGCAATAGTATGTAAGAAAACTGATAAAAAACTAGTCAAATTTCTTCATAAAATTGAGCATACTCAATCCAGAATCTCAATTAATGCTGAAAGGTCTTTTATCTCGAAAATTGAAGGTGGTTGTAGATTTCCAATAGGAGCTTATGCGAGCTTCTCTTCCAACAATCACAAAATTAATTTTTATGCTAAAATATTTTCTTCTGATGGTTTGGAACATATTTCAATAAAAAAAATTGGTGATTATGATAAACCAGAAATGTTGGGTAATAGTGTTGCTAGTTATTTAATAGAGAATGGAGCTTTAAGGTTAGCTAAAGGTTGGGATAAATCTCTAAATGAATGGAATAAAAAATAAAAAGTATGGAAAAATATACATATGTGGAGCAGGACCTGGTGACCCATCATTAATTACTTTAAAATGCTTGGATTTAATAAAAAATTCAGATATAATTCTTTATGATCGCCTAGTTAGTAGTGATATTCTTAAATTAATTCCTGAGAATACCCCAAAAGTATATGTCGGTCGTTCATCTGGTGATCCTACCACTAATCAATTCAAAACTAATCAAATTATGTTACAACATGCATTAATAGGAAAACAAGTTTTAAGACTCAAGGGAGGAGATCCATTTATTTTTGGACGAGGAGGTGAAGAAGCAGAATTTTTATACGAGAATGGAATTGATTTTGAAATTATCCCTGGTATATCTTCTGCGATTGGGGCAGCCATTTATTCCGGTATTCCACTTACACATAGAAAATTTTCCTCCTCGGTTGCAATAGTTACTGGTCATGAGGATCCAATGAAAGAAGAAAAGAGTGTTAGATGGGATAAAATAGCAACGGCTGTTGATACTATCGTGATTTTAATGGGCATTGAAAAGCTGGACTCTATTCTAAAAAAGTTAAAAAATAATGGTCTTTCTGACGAAACTAAAATTGCGGTAATTGAAAAGGGAACGCTAAAAGATCAAAAAATTATCATTGGTGATTTCAAAGATATAAGAAATAAAATGGAAAATGCTTCTATAAAACCTCCTGCCGTAATTATCATAGGCGAAGTAGTTTCATTATCCGACCGAATAAGATGGATCTAATTAGTACTAGAGCATTAGCTGAAGATCAGAAAATTATTGCAATAACAAAATCAGAAGGTTCTATCTCAAAGAATTTTATTGATAAAATTGAGGAACATCACTCTAAGTTAATTGTAGTAAAAACTTCAAAAATAATAAAATCTGATTCCAAGATTCTTAGCGAAATTTTTAACCTTATTGCAAATCTGTCTACTGGCTATATTATCTTCTTAAGCTCTAATGCAGTAGAGATATTCTTTGAAATTGCTACTACTTTAAATGTGGTTAACGAAATAGTCCATTATTTAAATTCAAAATTTAAGGTAGTTGCTATTGGTCCATCTACTCAAACTTCTCTAAAAAAACACAGAATAGCGGTGAAAGAGATCCCAAACGACCACTCTTCTACAGGGATTATAGATTTCTTTTCTCAAATGAAAAATAATACGTTTAGCGCTGAAATAATTATCCCTCGTAGTAAAAAAGCAGATAAATATCTCAAAAAGAAACTTGCAAAGTTAGGATTTGTGGTTCATGAATTCTATATTTATACTGTAATACCTGCAGATCTCGATTCTCTATGGATAGAATTCTTCGATCTTCTTCGAAAAAATAAAATTGACTCTTTAATTTTTACCAGTCCATCCAATGTTAATTATTTTTTCAAGATATTACAGCAAAATTCTTCAGATCTCTTACCATTAGTTTGTAAAATAAAAATGATTTTATCAATTGGACCTCTTACTAGCAAAGAGCTTATTAAATATAACATACCCTTTTCTGAAGCCACAGATCATTCTTTAGAAGGAATTTATAAAAAACTTTATATAAATGAATGAAAATTTACATAAAATTATATCCACTTTCCTAATACTCCTTTTTTTTCATTATTTGGATTGTAATATTTATATAACATAACGCCGTTATGAAATACATGACATCAGAAGAACTTAATATGGATTATAGTAAATACGATTTTAAAGACTCTACTGACTTATATGTATACACTAGTAAGAAAGGTCTTTCACGCGGCACTATTGAAGAAATAAGTAAAATTAAAAATGAGCCACAGTGGATGCTCGATTTTAGATTAAGATCTTATGATATTTTTATGAAAAAACCCATGCCTGTATGGGGTGGTGATTTATCAAAAATTAATTTTCAAAATATTTTCTATTATACAAAAGCATCAGAAAAACAAAGTAAAAGCTGGGATGATGTACCTGATTCAGTTAGAAAAACGTTCGATAAACTGGGCATACCTGAAGCTGAAAAAAAATTCTTAGCTGGTGTAGGTGCTCAATATGAATCAGAAACTGTTTATCATAACTTACGTGAAGATCTATCAAAACAAGGAGTAATTTTTTCAGATACAGATACAGCAGTTAAAGAGCATCCGGATATCTTAAAAAAGTATTTTGGAAAGGTTATACCACCAGAAGACAACAAATTCGCAGCGTTAAATAGTGCTGTATGGTCAGGCGGGTCTTTTATTTATGTTCCACCTAATGTAAAAATTGAGCTCCCGTTACAAGCTTATTTTAGAATTAATGCTGAAAATATTGGACAATTTGAACGTACTTTAATTATTGCTGATGAGGGATCAGAAGTACACTATATCGAAGGTTGTACTGCTCCCGTTTACACGACTGAATCCTTGCATTCTGCTGTTGTTGAATTAATTGCAAAGAAAGATGCAAAAATAAGATACACAACTATTCAGAATTGGAGTAAAGATG
>JAICEO010000002.1 GCA_025924135.1 Nitrososphaeraceae archaeon
AAGGAAGTCAAATCATCAGATAAAGAAGAAATAGGTAAAATAAAAAGCGTTGGTGAACATTTTGTTGAGGTTGAAGATGGTGTAATTAGCAAAAAACGTTACTTTATCTCAAAAAAACATTTGAATAAATTTGACGGAGATAAAGTATATTCTTCACTCTCCAAGGATGAAATATCACAAAAATATCAAAGAGATTCACCGCCTCTTGATACAGAACTAGAACACATGGACAAGGGAGAAAAGGATCATGAACTTATACCCTCGATGGCTCAAGAACCAGGTCTTGAGATACAAACGTCTTCGATGAATGAAGGGTTAAAGATCGCTTGGGATGAAATAATTCACAAACATGTAAGAGCTTCTGATAATGTTGACATTGGAGATGTAGATAAGGTAGGAAATGAATTTATTGTTGTGAGAGAAGGATTTGCTAATGTTCACCTGTACTATATTCCCAAAAAATATATTATAAAATATGATGGCAGTTCATTATGGTTAAATCTTTCTTCAACATTGGCATCTGCAAAGTTTGAAAGAAAGAATGAACCTTCAGAAGAAGAAATGGAAAATCTTCTTAACCAATAATCGATATAGTAGTAAGAAAAGATTTAGATTAACCCTAAATTCTCAACCTTATTTTTCTGAATTTACTAATCGTCTACTTACAAAAATTAACGTATTCCAATATTCTTAATATATAATAAACTAATGCAATCTTTGCTTGTAAATAGAAAACACTAAAACGGAATTTCCTTCAACTATCTACTTTATTCAGAGTTATTGAACCGTAATGATTATAATCACTGATGTTTATAATGAAGACTATCCCATGCTATTTGTTTGACTCATGAATTTTTACTTTCTCATTCCTTTGCTAAAGAACCACATTAACTAAATTCTAAATAGATTAATAATAATAATGATAATAATAATTTCTTTAACCTTTATCATTAAATAGTATGTAATACATTTTTATAGTGAATACTTAAATGGTACAACATACCCAGTTTTCTTCTTATGATGGGAAAACTTCTTTATTTTCCCTTCCCAATACCATAAAATTAAATAATCCTATACTTCTTGCAGGGTTTCCTGGTCCTGGTTTGGTGGGGTCAATTAGTATTAATTATGTTATAAAAAAATTAGACATGCAACAAATTTTATGTTTCGAGTCAGAATTTATAGTTCCGGGCGTTATATTTATGGATGGTAAATTACACCACCCTTTTAGGATTTATTCAAATCTAGATGGAACTATTTGTGCATTGATATGCGAAGCTCCTATAATGATAGATGGAATGCATTCAGTATTAGATGCACTTGCTAAGTGGACTGAAGATAATCGTATTAAAGATGTTTTTGTTATTGATGGTATCGCTATTCAGCCGAGATCTACTACAGACGTTAATCCTAAGGTTCTATCTAATATCGAGCGAAGTCCTATTATTTTATCAAGTGACGATGGTAAATTTATTAATTCCAATACTAACAAAAAGAATATAAATATTGAATCTCTTATTGAAGGTTCAACTTCTTTTATAGGAGGTATAGCGGGAGGTTTATTATCTTCATGTATATCACATAATATTTCTTGTTCAGTAATTTTTATTCCTACTCAATCAGGTATCCCTGATCCAGATGGTGCTGCATTGACACTCGAATTATTACAAAACACAATAGCTAATAACAACTTTAAAGTAGACACAACAGAATTAAGAAAAGAAGGAGAAGAAATGAAACATAAGTTAAATAACTTGATTAAATCCATTAAACAACAACAGGAACAACCACATTTAATTCATGATGGTAAGCATGATCCCATAATGTATTCCTGATTATACTTCTTTGCATTTAGATATTCTCTTCTCTATTTTTTCACTATTTTTATTTTTTTGGAATATTCCACTTCATAACTACAATATCCATTTTTTGATTTTTAATACAGTTCAAATTTGGTTTTAGATTTACCTAGTCCTAAATCTGTAATACAATAACCAATAATTTGAGAATTTTCAAGATCGTCATAACATTTACTTTAAGAAATAATGTTAATCATTTATCTATAACCTTTTAATAAATTAGAGATTATTCAAAGGTAATGGCTAAAGAAAATCAAAAAAATACAAATAGAGGATTGGCATCCGCCAGTGATGAAACCAGAACAAGAGTTGCGAGAGAGGGTGGAAAGGCGCCTCATGATGAAAGAGGATTACAAGCAACTGATGAGGAAACACGAACCAGAGTTGCGAGAGAGGGTGGTAAAGCCTCTCATAGTGGTGGAAGAAAACGCAGTTAAATGAATACGAAAATAGATAATGAATATAATCCAATACATTCAATTCTCCTAAACTTCATTTTTTATAATACGTATAAAATTTATCTTACAACATGTATCTATAAAACTTGTAAAAAGTTTCGTAACTAAAAATCTCGATAAATACTATATCATTTTAATACTATATAATTTTAGATACTAAATTAAAATTAATACATATCATATTTGTGGTATAAGAATGATTTCTCTGAATACTACTCTAGAGGAGAAATAAGAGTAAGAAATGGAATGAAAATAATTAATAAAATAAGTTAAATAAAAGAATTTTTTATGCGGAGTCTGAATAAGAATCTGATGGAGCTAAAGTCGCTGAACCGGTAACAAATTCAATGTCCGTGTCATTAGTTATTAACTCCTCTAAGTTTTTAATATACATTCGTATAAGTTTAACTCTCAATGTTCGACCTTCGATAACCTCATCCGGCATCTTTTGAAACCGTTTAAAGATTTCCTCTTTCTTTTTATTTGTATCCACTTTAGACTTGGAAGAATATACGATCTTTAGCAATACACTTCCCTCCCAATCTTTATAGGAAGTTTCAAGGTGAATCATATCTAATAACAATTTTTGATCAACTTTAGGAAATAATTTTGAAGATTCTGCTATAAAATTTTCGTATATGGATATAAGTCGTTCAAGCATTTAAGTTAGTATGAGAAGGAGAATCAGAATTAGAATTGGTAAAATTTTTATTTTCCATTTGACATAATCTTATTCAAATTTAAAGTTCTGTTCTACAAATCCGAATCTTCATTTATATAAATAATACCGTCTTTAATGGATTGAACAGAAGTCTTTGGTATAAGGTATCGATCCTGGGTAATTGAACCAAATGAAGTGATGAGAAATTGGGGCTGCACGGAGCGAACAATTCCAATATCCTTTCCATTACTAGAATAAAGCGGCTTGTTCACTAGCGATTGCCAATCCTCGACAATCATATTATTTCTCTTTGAGTATATGAATAAGGTTAGACAATATAAAATTTAATGTTTGAATCTTGAGGGTAATTATTATACAGAATAACTTATCTAAATTATGTTTAGAAGAAATCAATATAATATTTCTCTGGGAAATACCATTATAGGAAAATTACTTATTTTATAAATAGTTAAAAATAGTTGCAATCAATTGGAATCCTTTATAAAAGCGTAAGATATTAGAATTATTCTCCATTAACTCCTTTATTTTTATTTATCGTTATTATCAATGATTATATTTTAGGTTTTATAGGGATCTTGATTACATATTTGTGTATATTATTTAGCACATTTAACTTAGTTTTTTTAATAAATTAGAGATATATCGCTATGTTGAAATCATTAAATCTTTATCATTCATATTGGAATGAATCCAAGTATAATTATATTAGCTGTTAAATAGTTTATGTAGCTTATATAGAGTATTGGATATGCCCATTCACGAAACTTGTTTTGAAGATAATGAGAGGTATTTATGCTATGATGAACATACTACATTACTGCCAAAGATAGTATCTAATACTAAAAAAGTAAAAAAGATTGCAAAATTAAATTCTAATATAATTAGGCTTTATGATTTAATTGCGATTAAATTCCCCGGTGAAGGAGAGCTTCTCTCTGGATTTATAACTATTAAGTACAGATATAATTCGAAAAATGGAATAATAACCTATTCAGATGTCAAATACAGTGATAAAAGAATGGAGAAATATCTTGAAGATAATCCTAATGTTATAAGAAATATAGATTCTTATTTAAAAAATAAAATGTTGGAATCAGAATTGAAATCTCATTAATTTTTATTGTAGATAAAAATTGAAATAGATTTGTTAGTCAGACAGGGACATTTTCACGATATCAACAAGTTTCTTTAAATAAATTGGTTTATTCAGAAATTTTTCAATTTTAACCTCTTTTAATTCTTCTCCCGTGACATCAAAGGCAGTCATTAATATTACTTTTATGTTGTTATCAATTTCAGCTATTTTTTTTACCAATTCTATTCCACTCATTTTAGGCATTCTTACATCGGAAATTACTAAGACATATTTTGTATGGTTTATTTTACACTCTGCTAATGCTTTTAACGGATCAGTAAAACAATCTACTTTATATCCAGCATTAGTTAGAATTTCTTTAAATAGATTCGTGATATCAATTTCATCATCTATAATCATAATTTTTTGCCTTGACAATACAAATACTGAAAACGATTAAACACTATCAATATAATTAGTTATTGCTTAAAAATTATCTATTTTTTATTTGTTATCTAGTAATGACAATATATATAATAATAATAATAAAAAAATGGTAAATTATGAATAGGATAAAAAATTAATATTATACAAATAAAATTTAAAAAAAATTCTAATTATCTGATACTTTAATACACGTATGCATAACTGTTTTAAAATGGACAATTAACATTCATTATAATCAGTCATCCATTGATAATACTCATATATAATTTATTCACTTAATACAAGTAAATTCTATTAATCAAGATCCATCATTTTACCAAGAGAGATCTCTAATAATAGAAAAATTCTATTTATATCCTCCTTAATGTACAATAGTTATCAATATAATTCTTTTAAACCGATACAAATTGTTCCTTCGTTTCATTAATTAAAGGTAAAACTCGATCCATAATTATTTTATCAAAGTTGAGTTCATCTAAATCTATACTTAACAACAAAAAGTAATTACCATTTATAGGAATAGTTGCTCTATTTATTTTTTCATATTTTCCAAAAGCATATATTAATTTACCTATCTTTTGTTCAAATTTTGACCGTGTTCTTTGTCTTGAAATTGCATTAGAAGCATATTCTTCATTCTCTTCTTCCGTAAGGAGGGGATGCAAATTCTCCCGATATTTTTCATTAAGAATTAATCCTTCTCTATTAGTTAAACCGACCCAACGGATTGATGAGTCAAGGTGTAATATAGTATTTATAAATGAATAAATAAATTCATACGGTATCATTCTATTATTATGTTATCAGGAAATTAAAAAAGGTTTGTTAATATAAAACCTGCCACTATATAATTAAAAAAATTATTAATTGTTACCATCTTGATTTCAAATATTAATATACCAGTTAAAAGGCCCTAATTCTGAATTAGTATAATAAGTTGACCCTCTTATTTATCAGATCTAGAGAACAACCATTTTCCCATTCTGGGAAGTACATTTATTTGCGAATAACTACTAGCAATTAAACCAACATGGCCAGTTGGGAACCTCATTAATCTTCTGTCTGTACTTGATACAAGATTGTTTAATGCCGCGCTTCCTTCAGGAGAAACAAGATGGTCTTCGTCAGCAACTATATTTAACAAAGGGATATAGATTTTTGATAAATCTATTACTTTAGAGCCTAATTTTAATTGATTTTTTGCTAAAAGATTATTTTGGTAAATATCTTTGATCCATTGTTTAAATACTTCTCCTGTGATAGGAGGTACATCATATAACCACTTCTCTATTCTTAAAAAGTTTTGAACGAATTTTTTATCATCAATATGCTCTAACAGTGTAAAGTATTTGTTCATACCTTGTTTAAATGGTTTAAGAGCCGAAAAACATGTACGAAGTAATTGGGGTGGCATATTTCCTACGGAGGAGATAATTTTATCTACATCTAATGTTCTACCGAAATTGCCAATAACTGTGGTATCTTTGCTTGTGTCAATTACAGGAGCTAAAGTTACCAAATTCTTTATCTTACGTTGATGCAAAGTGGTGTACATTACTGACATTGAAGCCCCCATGCAATATCCATGAAGGGTTAGCTTATCTATAGAACTTTGATTTAAAATTAGGTTGACGCAATCATCAATGAAATCATTTACATAATCGTCAAAGTTAATATATTTATCATTTGCAGTAGGTGGTTTCCAGTCAATAAGGTACACATCATATCCTTGAAATAAAAGATTCTTTATCCAACTTTTATCACCCTGCAAATCTAATATATAAGATCTATTAATTAAGGCATATACAACTAAGATAGGAGTTTTAATCGGTCTTTTAAAAATCGGCTTATAATGCAATAACCGATAGATATTTGTTTCTTTTAATATTTGATGCTCAGTGCTACCTACATCAATATCCTTAGGATTTTGATATAATTGGGTGAATTTATCTATTTTTTCTGATAAATCATGGTTATATTTATCTAAAGAGATAGATACATTTGGATATTTTTCTTTGCTTGGAGGATTAGTAGTAGTATTATTTAGCAACTTGATTATCTTCACTCATTATTATATCTATACTTTTTCTTAAATCTCGCACTTCGCGTTTCAATTCTTGCATATCTTTGAGGAGTCCATCTATATCTTCTTTAGAAGAAAGATTTAAGGATAACAGGTAGGTATTGGATATATTTCTTAATATTTTATTATATTCCGAATAAGCACTCATAAGATCAGAAACAAGGACTCCGAAATCTCTCGATTGGAATAAGTTAGTAAACGATTCTTCGAGCGTACCTAGAAGAAAACTTCTGTATTTCTTGATATCGTGTTCAGATTGAAGTGAGTATTCAGATTTGTTAGGAGGGATTTTATCTAACGCCTCGGTGTATGTTTTATTAATTTGAGTTACATAATTTAAATTAAAATATTGTATTTTTGAGGTAATAAGTATAAGATCCTGTAAATTTTGAATCAGATTTGAAGTTTCTTCTGTTAAAGAAAATGGACTAAACTTGGGTATATTATAGAATTTTTTCCAAAATTCCTGATATTTTTTTAATACTTCTTCAAATTGATTATTAGTATTTTCGTGAAAAGATAGACTATCACTCATATACCATTGTATATATGAAAAATTATTTATCTTTATTGTTTAGTTTCATATTAATAGAATTATAACGTTACTAATAGTAAAGTATCAAATTTCCTTATTTTATTCGCCTATAGAAGTATATTCCTTGGAATGGACTTCCTTATAATGAGTTTCTGCTTCGGCTCGAGAGTGAAATTCCATAGCGCAAATTTGGCATCGGAGCGTTCCAGCATCGTAATCATATGTCATACAAATAGTAACAGTAAAGCCATATATTATTTAAACTCCCTATTTTTTCTGAGAATTATACCGATAAATATTTTTAGTGTAGCGTTGAGATATAACTAACATTCTAACTTTAAAATTACAATAGACATGACCAAAATTATAAATAGTTTAATGCCCTCAAATATTATGGACAATAGATGACAAATTCTACTGATAAAGAGGACAATCGTAAATACTCTTACGATTCTACACAACAGAATAACGAATACAATTTTTATAATACGATAAAAGAAGATACCACTAAGATAGTAAATGAGATAGCAAAAACACAGCCAACTTACATTCAAGCAATTTCAAATCTTCAAATGAAATTCATTGAAGCTACAAAAAACATTATTAATTCTACACTAGGTTTTCAAAAACAAGTATACGAAACCCTGGATAATACTTCAACTTCAACTTTTACAAAACAGCTCGGTAGACAATCAAACGAAATTACAAATAATTTTATAGAATTTAATAATATAAATAATAAATTTATTTCAAGTGTATTAGAAGTGGCAGGTGACGGGATAAAAAATTATACTAAAACTTTGGATACTATCGTAAAATTTAACGCAAATGTTTTTGAGCAATGGTACTCTTTATTCAAAAACAATCAAAATTATAAAAGATCATAAGAGAGATTCTTCAATTTCTTATAATATTCATCATGCTCTTCTTCTAATTTAACGTACTCAATTGTAGAAATTGATGTAATTATTTAAAAATTATGGATGAAAACATCTGTTCTAAGACTATATTATTGTAGCCAACAGTATTTGAACTTAGCATATATAAGAATAACTTTGTTGAGGTTTATATTTTTAAATATGATTCAAAATTTATAGAAAATACCTGTGAATGTATTGAAATATACAAGAAGAAGAAACTACTACATTTTTAAAAAATAGTTTTTTCTTTCTTTTAGTATAAGTATAGATATTGGAATATTATCTAGGCTGTTCTGGTTGGAGCTATGATGGATGGAGAGGGCCATTCTATCCTCAAGAGCTAGGTAATAAATATTGGCTTTCTTATTATTCTCAAATATTTGATTTTGTTGAGATAGATTCGACTTTTTATAGAATGCCTTCTGCATTTATGGTTAATAATTGGTCTAAAAGAACTCCGGATAATTTCAAATTTGCAGTGAAATTTCCTAAAGTCATTACTCATGATAAAAGATTAAAAGATGTAGGTAAGGATATAGAGAAATTTTATGACTCAATGGAACCACTATATGATAAGATACTTGTCTTTATGATGCAATTACCACCATCACTTCAGATTGCAGAAGGATTGGAGTCAATAAAGAATCTACAATATCTTTTGGACCCATCATTTAGATACGCTATAGAAGTAAGACATCATAGTTGGTTCAATGAACTTTTTTATAACTATTTGAAAGAAAAGAATTATTGTCTTGTATGGAGTCAACAAGAATCATTAGTTACTCCACCCGTTGTAACTACAGATTTTGTATATTTGAGATTAATTGGAGATAGAAGTATCGATGAAAGAGACTTTGGTAAAATAAAAAAAGATAGGACAAAAGAAATGCAATTGTGGAATAATATACTCAAAGATATTCAAAATAATGAAAAAAATGTTAAAACTGCCATCGTAGCAGCAAACAATCATTATGCTGGTTTTGGTCCAATGACAGCAAAGTTATTTGCAGAAATGAGGAATTTACAAAATAATGTAAGACAATTTCCAAATGTAGATTACCAAATGCCTTTATCATCTAATAATACCAGTATAATTGAAAGTTATGGAATCTATAAAAAGCAACATGATACTAAAAAAACTAGACAAACTGATATTTCTGAATTCTTCAAATAATATTTTGACTATTCAAATATTTGTTATTGGTAAAGATATTTAGGAGAAGTAATTTCTATTTTATAATATTTTTATAATTTGTATTTAGCTTTTTATTATTAGAAACTTAATTTAAATAAAAGAGATTGTAGAATAAAAAACTAATTCCATTATGGTTCGGTGGAAACCATGATTATCCCCACATGAAGTTTATAAAACTAAAAATAATATATCTAGAATATAGATAATAATTATTAGAATACTAATACTAAAAAACCATAGCCTGGATATATGCCTAAGGTTAGGGAAAAGGCAAATATACAGACTATGGCTTCCTTGTTAGGGAATATGCCTATGGTGTTTGGTATTATCTTTGTCTAGTACACGATATTTAAAAATCAGTAAACAAGGTTAACAATGAATTATATAATTTAATTGTAGTAGCCTTCTAAGGAATTTCTATATAATAACAATAGATGGCTATGACGAGAGTTGAACTATTGTTTCTCCTATAAGTAATAACTTAATCTCGGGTGCAGGGGTATGATAGAAATTTCAATAGAATTTGATTTTTATTAATTGTATTGGGATAAATAGAGAAGAACTATATGCGCTTAGAATACATACTTGAAAGTATAGTTTTGCTTATAATACTTTGAATAGTTTTTATATAGACTAATAGATATTAGATATATTAGAACGTGTAATGCGGTATTTTGATAATAATAATAAAACTAATCATTTATCCAATGAACACATCATGTTATTATACGAAGATAGGAATAAGTGTAATAATTTTATAATAGATATTATTAATGAAGGCTTAAAAAATGGCTGTTTATGTATATATGCATCTTTAGATATAGATAATTCTAAAGGTATATCGCTGATAGATGATTTATCTTCCCGAATTATTAATTATAAAGCAAATGTCCAAAATGGGAATCTAAAATTTATCAATTCTAAACCTTATTATGAATCTGCATTAAAAGGAGATTTGACAGTATTTGAAAAGTGGAAATCCTCATTAGAATATATATTGTATAAGCGTCTTTCTGAGGGAAAAAAAGATAAAATACTAATCGTTGGTGATGTAACTTGTAATTTATATGAAAAAAGAAATTTTAGAGAATGTATAGATTTAGAAAAATGGTGGCAAGAAGTTCAGTCAGATTGGAAAATAAATAACAAAGATATTACTGTAGTATGTCCTCATCCAAACTATGTCGGTAAGGAAGAATCAGCACAAAATACAAAGAACAAAATTGGCAATTCTCATGATGCTACAATTGATATAGAAAATGCCTACTCGTTTCAATACTTCTATAATATAATTGCTAAAAATAGCAATTTTGATGATTTGGTTAATTATCAACAAACAATCAAGAAGACTATGAAAGAAATAAAGTCCAATTTCATGGAAGAACAAAATAATATCATCAATACATATCATTCAATATATTCTAAACAATTAGATGAAATAATTGATGATAGTTTTAATAATCCAAAGACTATGGAAGAATATTCTAACACCTGCAATGAAATAATCCGAAATCTAATGAATAATCAAAATAATCCTACTAGAATAATAAATAATATTATGGATAAAAATATGGACACATTTCTTAAATCAATAGAAATAGCACAAAAATTTTATCGTGATGTTGTCCAAAGTTATTGTAATTATATAATGATGTTCAAAAAGTTACCGGAAAAATAATCTTATTATCTCATTGTAAGCGTAGTATAAATTTTATTTTTTAATCTATAATAGTGTATTTAAAACGTCACTATTCTCATTTCATGCTTAATCGGAGGAATGATATGGAATTTTCAATACAATTCTTTTTTGCTTAATAACAAATAATATACTGTTTATAGAATATGTGAAATAAAGAAAATTATTGGAACAGACAAGAAGAGGAATAATTTTTATGGTGTTAGGTGCTCTCTTGTTAGTAATTCCATTAATTATAACTATAATCGAGAATTCTATTCGAATATTTGTTCCAATGATTGGTTGACTATTTTTACTTTTTGGTTTTCCAATACTCTTAAGTAGTAAGAAAAATAAGAATATAGAAGTTAGGTAAATGCAAAAAAATTAAATTAATATAAAAATAAGTGCAGGCGCATGTAGTACAGATTTACTACTAAACATTGTATATAGCTTTTATTATAAGAAACTTATTATGTTTGAAAATTAAAAAATGGAATTTTACTAAATATTCTGAGTTAAGTTTATACCAGAGAGTTCTTTTTCAAGTTTCCTTTTTTCTTTTTCATGTGTATTTATAATATCATCTGCACCCTTCTGTTCCCATGATGTTTTGTAATTTCTTCTAACTATTTTTTTTGTTCTTGTTTGATTTTCGACGATAGATTTTTTAATTTATCCATTATACTAACCTCTATACCAAAGGGACTGATATTACAATAAAATTGGTTAATTTAATGCTTTTTTAAGTAGTTACTGTTAATGGCGTCTCTTCTTCTTGATTAGGTTGTTTTTCTTTTTCAATTTTTTTATTAGGTAATAGTTCTTTTTCTGGAATTTCGTATGTTTCACACATAGTAGTTGTTATTGGCTTTCATCAATTATAAAGGTTGGAGTAAATTTATAACAAAAGATAAATGAGCCATATTTGATTTATTTATAATTCATTCATAAATCCTTTTTTTGTGTACCGTAAAAATTGCAAATCTTGACCCATGGCTAAATAAAAATGAAGGCTACAACAAATTTGAAAATCATTTGCTAACGATTAAAGCTGAACAATAAAAAAAAGAATACGACCTAATTGCCATCCTACATATAATGAACGTCATCAAAATAATTATAGAATTGACAGATTGGACTTTAGAGGAATATAAAGCTAGTATAAAAAAGACTCAACAACAGAATGAACAAATAATATTAGACAATTATCGAGTGACTGGCAAAAAAGGGAAATAGCTATAACCAAAAAGAAAGGGGCTCAACTAAAAGATGATGTTTGGAAGTACGGAGAAGAGGAAGATACAATAGATTATAATCGTTTAGGAATTCGGAAGTGACAGTTAAAGTTTATTAAAAAAATCATTGGTTTTGGGTTAATGACTCAAAAAATAGGCTGGTTATTATCAATCGTAATTATCTTCATTCTCTTCTGCATCTTCCATCGCCTCTTCTTCCTGTTCTGTAGCTTCATCTGAATCTCTGCTCAGTTCCACGTGATACCCTTGTCCAAAAATCTCCCTTTCGTATGCATTTTGTGTTTGTAAAAAGAATGGACTTGCTAAGAGAATTGAAACTATAGTTATTCCTACTACAGCTAATAAGGAGTTCATTCTCATTAAATAGTAGGTACTATTTTATTTAACTTTTTCATATTTGAATAGATACATATTATATGAAAGAACAAAAATACAGAATTATAAAAAACAAAAGAATTTGAAACGCCACCTTAAGAATTCCATTTATAAGTCTTAATTGTAAAATGGTTAAAATATATTGGATGTTCTTGGGAACATTTGTTAAAAAAATATTACTAGATATGAGTAGGGAATATTTATCATGATTTTCTTTCGCTAATTTTTATCCATAAATCAATTATGGAAAATCATAATAGTAACATTTGAAATGTCTATTACAACCAATGAGAAAAAAATGGATAATTGTATACTAATCAATTGAATAAGCAATTATTATTGGAATATTGAGAAATATGAATTCATTAGAAGTTAAGTAGTTTGTATATAGCTTTTATTATTAGAAACTTATTTAAACCATCAACATAATCCTTTTAACTACACTAAAGTATTTTAAAATGATTTACTTAAGCAAATATAAATTGATATTTATTTTGCTACATCGTTCATTTTTGTATTAATTGTTTCTAGGAGTTTTTTGCACCTTCCATAACGTTTTTTCCAATATTCTTTGCTTTTTCAGTGATGTTAGAGTCATCACCATCATTAGCATTTCCAACATTTTGATTGGCAGCTTGTCGGAGATGGGCATCAACTGTTTGATTTGGTGATTGACTCATATTTTTCATTGTGTGGTTATTACTGTTGTTCCTTCTATCTGATGGAGCAAAAGATGAACTAGTTACTATAAAAAAGGAAAAAATAAAGATAATTTCAATGAATATTCTATTGATGCTGGTAGAACTGATTGACTTTTTATAATCATTAATATCCTACTACAATATAGTAGATTGTTCTGTTCCATTTAATATTATGAGTATAAAGCCTTTTTTTTCAAAGGCGATTATCTAGAATCTATAAATAAAAGAATCAATCAATTATTATTGTGACATTAATAGAAATCCCTGATATTTTAACAAAGTCAAACGCCAATCTAAAATGGTTTATCGATAATCATGAAATGCTTTTAGATAAATATCAAGAGAAATTCGTAGCCATAGATGAAGAACAAGTTATAGAAAGCAGTTCTGATATCAAAGAATTAATGGAGAATTTAAAACAAAATAATAGATTATCCGATTCTGCACTAATACAATATATTAATAATCGAAATACTAAATTAACCATTTAATGTTTAGCATTTAAAGAATTTTGCAGCTCTTTGGATATAGAAATTATTCTAATGGATATTATTATATTCAAGCAAATTTAATTTCCGAATATCATAAGAATCAGCTACGACCAATTACATTTTTGATTGATACCGCAAGTCAAGTTACTTCAATTTCATACAATGATTCTTTATCTTTAGACTTCAAACGTGATATTTTACAAAGTGGAAAGTCTATCAGTATGTTGAATGTAACTATGCCGACACTTGTTATACCAGAGGGTGGATTAGCGTTAAAATTACCAAATAATAGAAGTATAATTACTGAATTTTTAGATAATATTCTGATTCATAATCCTATTATTACTAATAGAGACGATGAAAAGAAAGTAGCCTTGATACCATCAATTTTAGGATTAGATTTTTTAAATAGATATAGACTTACGATTCAAAATTCTTATATTATTTTAGAAAAATAACACAATTCCCCTACAGTTAACAAATCACCCTTAGTTAACGCTAAAATAATTTCTTATTTTAGCCTATCAACTTAGCAGACCAAATTTTATGTATTATTTATTACGATAGATAAATGTATGTGCATATAAGTTATTGTTTAATTGCAATTAACTTTTTCAAAGAAATTGTAATCTGTTATTAATTGATGAGGATAGCCATATACATAATATTGATTTGGATAATAGTCATTCATTATATCATTCTGAACCTCAGTTTTTTCTTTTGAATCTCTATTAATTTTCTTAGTTTTATCTATTGAGGAAAGAGGAATGTTTTTCTTTAGGTCTCCTCCATCATCTTCTTCATCTTCCTTATCATTCTTTTTGCAAATGATATCTGAGATGAAGATATGATCAAAATACTTGTTACAAATGTAATAACAATAATAATCTTATTTAGATTCATATCTAAAAAAATTACTTAATTTATAATATTTATAAATTGTGAATGATTGCTAGGTGGTATTGATTCCAAGAATGTCAAAATAGATGCCTATATAATTATTATTGTTCATTATTCGAAGTGAGTATATAACATCTACAACAAAAATCTTTTATTTTTATACTTTTATTACTTTTGACAGAAAAAGCAATTTCTATCAAGATTTCACAGTAAGGGTGTTAATGTCACGTTTAAATGCATTTTCACTGATTATTCTATAATTATGTAAGAGGTATTACGGGCATTTTTGCCTTTAATCGTAATCAATTAAAACAATCATTAAATTAACTTTTCTTGTATAGATGATTTTAATTTGATTGTACGTCATTATCAACAACCGTATCTATCTTTTTGTAATTAGTTAGGTATAAACAACAACAAATATTACTCAGCTGAACCATCTTCATTTTTAGATAATCAAATACATACAAATCAAAAGGAATCCCAAATATTATGAATAGTCTGATTTTCTTTGTTTATACCAGATTTCCAAATTGAAATTGATTTCTCTATTTTGATATATGCTTAACTTATAGTAGTTCTTATTGTTATTAACCAAAAACTGCATGCGAAATTATAATTTATATTTACACGACTCTAATAATTTTGCTAAAATTTTATCCTAGACATTATTAAACTTAAAGAAAAGAAGATTGACAATACTAAAATGAGAATATTCTTAATAAAACAAATGATATAGCAGAATAATTATTTTCTTCATATTATTGGATATTTTGTTTTGTAGTTAATCTTATAATTTATGACTGTTCTTTCTTTATATCTCTGTTTATATCAGATTCTGTAAACTCTATGTGAGTTTAACAGAGCTCTCAAAAACCCACGGAGAGTTCTCAAACATAACCCGCTAACATGTAGATTAATTTAATGGTCTTTTTGATAGTTTATGTTGGTTTCTCTAGCTAATAGATAGCTATGTTATTCTTGTATCATTTGCATATTTACATTATTGTTAATTTCTTTTAATTTTTTCTTAATAGTTAAGTTTGTGTGGCATATATATGACTCCCTTTTCTATTTTTATTATAAAATAGAGATATACGAACCCGGATATAATACGGGCTCGAAGGGATTCGAACCCTCGACCTGATGCTTAGGAGGCATCCGCGCTATCCATTTTACGCCCTTTTGTCTGCGCTACGAGCCCATTTCAATAAAAACAACAATAAGCATTCATTTAAGAGTTTAGTGAACTAATATTTAGATATTGAAATATAATAAATTTTTGATCTATAGAATATTAATATTACAGCATAATTTTATATTGTTACACTATAGTGAACAATTAATAACAATGAAAAAAGGGGTTTTAAGAAAAAATAGATGTAATAAACGAAAATTTTGTGTTAATCAAACAATGCAAAAGAAAGAAATCTTGGAATGAAATTTTTATTTTTAAAGAACAAGAGAGGATGAATATTTAACTAACCATGACTCTTTGATTACTATCATTATATTCCGACTAGGAGCTTTTATAAGATTTAACATTTTATAAATAAAAAGTCATAATTGTTGGATATATTCAAGTTTTTGTAGATAATGGGGAGCGCTTGACTTTTTCATTGTACATAAATCTCATTCTATATGACAATTTAATGATGGCAATATAAAGAATTTATTAGAATTTTAAACGGGAATTGTACCATTTCAACTTCTTTAAGTAACTATCGAATACTAATGGGCAAGTTTACGAAAGGTATAAAATTTATTAATTAAACTCTAGCTTTCAGGTATTTGGCCAATTTTAGTTATTTTGAATTTAGATTTATTACTCCACAGTAGTATGTAATTAACACTGAATTAAGATGGCATTTTTATATGGTTTTACAAATTGAAAATATTTACGTTAAAATTAACGTGTTATATTAGTATAGCATGCATTACAACATTCCGAAAAGGTTTTCTATTGACGAGAAGGTTGTAACAATATGTCGAATCCAA
This sequence comes from Nitrososphaeraceae archaeon, assembly GCA_025924135.1. Classification (GTDB taxonomy): domain Archaea; phylum Thermoproteota; class Nitrososphaeria; order Nitrososphaerales; family Nitrososphaeraceae; genus TH1177. The sequence goes on from JAICEO010000002.1 coordinate 16,654, forward strand.
AAGACATATTCAATAGGTTATTTAAGGAAATTCATCCACAAGATAGACTATTTCCCAAATCAGAAAAGGGCATAGGAGACTTCGAATCTGAAGAAATTTTAAACACTAATATTTATAACGTTATGTTAAATAGACGTTCTCAAAGAAAATTTGAGAGTAAATACGTTGAAGACTGGAAGTTAGATATAATATTTGCAGCTGCAGACACTGCTCCTACAGCAGGAGGATTTCAAGGATTTGAAATTTTTCATATTAAAAATCATGGCATAAAAATAAAATTAGTTATGGCAGCAAATAATCAACCATATGTAAATGCCCCTGTTGTATTGGTATTCTGTATGAACCCAAGTAGAGTTAAAATGAAATTCCCATCTGACACTTTAAAAAAATTTTCTATCCAAGATGCTACACTAGCAGCTGCTTATGCTCAATTAGCTGCTCATTCCCTAGGTCTTAGTTCTATCTGGATTGGGATGATCGATGAGATCAAAGTCATGGAAGCCATTGGTACAAATCTTTTTCCATCTTCCATTTTGTGTATTGGTTATCCAAAAAAAATATTACAACCTAAACCGAAAAGAACATTATCTGAACTTATACAGGTGATAGAATAAGTTCTTGTCAAAATTAATGATATTCCTAAGTCTTTGCATTTATTAAAATAAAAAGAAACTGATATTATTATTAGAATGAAAAATTATTCTGGGCATAGCCATTCTATAACTCTATCAATGTTATTACTCCTAAGGTTTATTCGGATTGGTCCTAAAGGTGATTCGATTTCATCATCAACTAATACAATGATTCCTAATGTTGATACCTGCTTGTTAATATAAAACCAAGTAGAAGATTTCTCTAAATTAGAAAGTAACAACCTACGAAGTACAGATATAATTGATCTATCACGAACCTGGTTATAAAGAGTGCTTAACACTTCCAAGTTACCGGTTTTACCTATTAACCGATCTCCATATTTAAATTCTAGAGTTATACCGTCGAAAATAGAATTAATTGCCTTGCTTATTAAAGCCTCAGATTCTGTAGGATTAATTTTACATGATATCTCTATTTCGATTTGTAAATTAGGAAATTTTGTTTTTCGAATATTTTTTTTAATGATTTAACTATCTAATGAATTTATCCATTTTTTTGCAATGGATTTAGCTTGTTTCTTTAACTCCTCTAATGTTAATTCGTTATTAGATATCATTTCATCTGCAAATGCTATTACTTCACTTAATCCAACTGATAATTCTCGTTTGTCCCTAATTATGCAATCTTCGAGAGTAGAAGGAGCATCAGATCTAGAACGATTTTTTAAATGCTGAAATCTAGTAAAAACTGATCCATGTATTGCTAAAGTCTTAACTCTTCCTATTGTTTTCAGTAATTCGACTTCATGAATACTCCTTATCCCGTCAATTATAAATTTATTATATTGAGGATCAAGATATTTTTCGTGTATTTGATTAATTACCAGCTGAGCAATTGCACCTTGACCATACATATTTCTTAAATCTAACATTAGAATTCCTAAATTTTTATCAGTTAATTGTAGATTTTTTCTGTTTGCTTCCATTCTAACGCAATCTCCCATAGTTAACAGAATAAAACCTTCATCTTTTATTGCCTCGGCTACTGTTGATTTTCCTGCACCAGGCATTCCAGTTAAGCAAATTATAAATGGTTGTGTGATTATATTTCACCTAATTATTGTAATGTAATGTAAAGCATATTATCAACTTTTTCTTCCTATTAATATCCTAATATAAAGGTGGATTAATCCAATTTTCCTAGCAACCACAAATTTTATACTATAACTTGATAGTTAAATTGAAAATAAAGAATCTAAAATTTTGACTAATTGACTTCTACATAATCTTTGCGCACTTACAACCATATAATTTAAGAAAATACTAGATAGTATAACATTTATAAAGTTGCGAACATCCTTCATTTTCCACAGAATTTGATTTATTATTTTATCAATTTATTTGTAAATCGAGATATAAACTTATTTATAAAATTTTACTTCAAAAAACTAACTAATATTTTAATAGAAAATCTTTATTTATACTCTGAGAGAATGACTGTATAAATAGTGAAATATTAACTTTAAAAAAGGTATATTAGATAAAGAACTGTATTAACATAGTGAGACTAAATCAATAATTCGCTAATCTAATACAATAGTGTAAAAGATAAATACAAATAACTTAATAATTCTATTTGATTTATGCCAATAACTGATGCTATAAAAAAACAAATTGCACAACATAGAAGATTATTCTATAAGATATGTTTTAAATGTGGCAGTCGAAATCCTATTTCTTCAGAAAGATGCAGAAAATGCCACAGTCAAAAAATGAGATTAAAGAATAGAAACATTGGAGCCAAAAAATAATTTTTATGGTTATTTTGTAATATCTTTAATACACTATTTTTTGATCTACCAATAATTTGCTTTGATCTTTTCAATAGCGCTTTCATGTTCAGGTCCTTTACTTCTCGCAAATTTTTCCATGGATGATAACGGAATTCCACCTAATGTTTTTGCCAAGCCAGAAAAGAACGTATTTTTGATAGTATTATGTCTCCCTACTTTTGACATAAATTTTTGTATACCATGTTTAAAATTGTGTTGCCAGGTTTTGTACATTACTCCTAATTTTCCAGGATCCATTGTATTTCCTATGTCAAAAAAACTAGATTTTTCTAATAATCCAATTGGAACAAACGTAAGCGGTGTTACAGTAAACTTAGAATCTGGTTGCTCAGTTTCTAGTTCATGAATGAGCCTGATTGTCTCCCAGCTATCATCAATGCTTTCGTTATTATCTAATCCCATAATAAGTGTAAATGCAGGAACCCAATAATGCTCGTTTAATGTTTTAACTCCCTCTTTAACTACCCAATGCCACTCAGACGGTTTGAATGGGGCTAATTTTCTATCAGCATATTTTCCTATTAACCTTATACTACCAGTTTCTAAACCACATTGAATACCTATAAAATTATCTGGTCCAGATTTAATTATTTTTGAAACATTTGGAACAAGTCTTTCATCAGCAATAGCACCTGCTAGCGTTCCATGTGTAGGATTTGTGTGTTCTATTCCTGTATCCATAATCCCTTGAAAAAGTTCTTCAATTGCTTCTCTATTTGGCTGCATATTTTTTGTGGTTCGAGGATTAAGGCCATAAACAAAAATATCATCACTTTGAATCCACGCGTTTTTAAGACCTCCATATTTCATGTTTATTTCTATTTCTTTTTGTACTTTTTCAACTGGATAATATCTTAATGGGCGTAAAGTAACATCACAAAATTTACAGCCACGTCCACATCCTCGCATAACCTCAATCATTCCATGCATACTGGGATTGACAATATTGGGTATTTCATCTATAGTGGGTTCATCAGAATAGTGAAAGAATCGGCCATGATATTTTCTATCGCTTTTCACAAATTCTTTAATTTCCACTTTGAATTCACTTTTTTTGAATGGATTAGAGGTATCCAATTCCCCATTAATGACTGCATCAAAAAATCTTGCTCCCACTCCATCTAATTCAGGCCCTATTCCTCCAAGATCTCCTTCAACAATACCATAAATTCCATACTCTTCTATTTTAGCAGGATCATAGTTATATTGCCAAGTACCCGATGCACCTACTATTACCTTAGCTTTACTACCATTCCTATTTTTAGCAGAGTTTATACGCAGATGTAAATCTCTATTATAGAATTCATCATAAGACATAGTCTTCCTTCCAAATGTAAAAGTCATAGTAACTGGACCCATGCCCAATGGATCCATTTCATATGTACCTATTACTTCTGTTTCTGGACCAATAAATTTCTCTATATAATCTGGATGTGCAACAACAACGTCATCGGGATTATAACCATCTCTTAATAGAGATGCTTCGAGTTTTCTCAATCCATACGGAGCAAAATTTGCTATACCATTTTTATGCCCAACAGGATTGCAAATGAAATCAAAGAGCACCCTTGGGGTTACTTGATTTTTTAGAATATAATACCAGAATGAATCTTTAGTTCTATTGAAGTCCAAAGCAGGAGCACAACCAAAAAAGGAAGCTAGAGATATTCCCCGGTAGGGAGACATTAATGTACGATCAGCAGATAATACAACTTTTGGATATTTCATTTTATTTAATCCTAATCATTGAATTTGACAGAGGGATGAATTTTAACTTTTCCCAACTTTCACCTAGATTTAATTAAGGAATTGTTATATAATGTGCTGCTTTATCACTTATGTTAATACAAAACGATATATTTACAAAATAAGAGACCTATGGTTATGGAAGAAAAAATTCATTGTAATATATGTGATGTATTAATTTACGTTAATGATATTGAGAATCATATTACAACTTCTATTCATAAAGATTCCAAAAACCGCTTTATACAACAACTAAATTCTGTCAAGATAGATGACAATATAACTGATAAATCAACTTACGATATATGGAAGAATTCCATAATTTGAAATATCATTTAAAGCTTCTTATATAATCTATTATTAAATTAATTGCTATAGTTATTAAAGAAAAAGACAATAATTTGCTCAATATATTTTCGTTAATGAGATGAATTGATCTTGAACCTAACTGGGCACCGAAGAAAGCACCCAAGGCCAAAGCAATGCCATAACTGTAGTCAGGGTGTTCTAGAAGAATATGAGTCAACAGCCCTGTTATAGTGCTAATCAATAATGTAAACTGAGCTGTAGGACTAGCATTGATCATTTTGAGTTTATAAATGATAACTAAAATCGGAACAAAAATTATTCCTCCACCTATGCCAAAAAAACTTGATATCAGCCCTGCACCAAAAGTTCCAAAAATTATAATGAAATAATAAAGAGGTTTCGGCGTCCTGCCTAGGGTTTTATTGATGATTTTGTTTTTAAACAATATATAAAGTCCTACCGATGTCAATAAAACAGCGAAATAAATTTTAAAATGCTCTAATGAGATAAAATTAGACAAGAATCCTCCAATTATCGATCCAGGTATAGCCGGTAAAGCTAGTTGTACTCCAAGCCGATAGTTGATATACTTCCTTCGAATATATGTTAATGTAGATGATATACTTGTAGCAAATACGGCAATTAGGCTTGAACTTGCAATTACAGCAGGAGAAAATCCCATATATGTCAAAACCGGTGTCATCACTATACCCCCACCCACACCTATGAGTGAGCCTATTATACCTGACCCAAATCCAATTATTACTAAAATTAGGAGTAGTTCTATCAAATTATTCTTACTACACCTCATTTTCATCAGATAGAGAAGTTAAAGTTTATTCTCTATAGTTTTGGATACTGAACAGCCTATTGTTAAAGTATAAACAAATAACATCCAATACAAATTTAAAAATTAGTTTCATCACAACTTGGGGAGAAGTACTATAATACTTTTAATTAGAAAATATAAGTATATCATTAATTATCATATTGTTATTTAGAATTGAGAATAATTTTAATTGGATATGGAATTGTAGGTCAAAGTTTTACTAAACTATTGCTTTCCAAATTGGTAGATTTATATAATCTTTATGGTATGAAGCCTAGGATTGTAGCCTGTGTTGACAATAAAGGTTCTGCCATTGATACCTCTGGTTTAGATATACAGAGGCTTTTAGAAATAAAAAAAAATAAAGGAACTGTTGGTGAATATTATAGAAATAAATCTTCGCAATTAGATCCTCTACAAATAATTGAAAACATCGATGCTGAGATAGTGATAGAACTGACTCCTACTAATTTAAAAGATGGAGAACCAGGTTTATCCCATATTACGTCAGCCATGAAGTATAGTAAAAATGTTATTACAGTCAATAAAGGACCGCTATCAGTAGCTTTTCCATCTCTTATAGAATTAGCTAACTATAATGGAATAATGTTTAAGTTTAGTGGAACAGTAGGAGGAGGAACGCCAATTCTAGAATTTGCTAAGAGATGCTTAAAAGGAGACAGAATTGTTTCTTTTAAAGGTATACTTAATGGAACAACAAATTTTATTTTGAGTAAAATGGAAGAAGGATTGACATTCAAAGAGGCGCTAAAAGATGCCCAAGTGAAGGGTTATGCCGAAACTGTCCCCTCCTTAGACATAGATGGGTTTGATGCTGCTGCGAAATTGGTAATAATGGCTAATTGGTTAATGGGAATGAAAGTTGCACTTGAGGATGTTAATAGGATTGGCATTACACAAGTGAAGACTCAAGAAGTTTCTAAAGCATTAAAAAAAGGAAATGCTATAAAACTTATTGCTAGCTGTGAAAACAAAAAACTGGTAGTTAAGCCTATGGAAGTATCAAAATTAGATCCTATCTGTGTCAACGGAACTTTAAATTCTGTGACGTTTTCATTGGAGTATGCAGGGAATCAGACAATAATTGGCAGAGGGGCGGGGGGTATAGAAACTGCTAGTGCAGTCTTAAGAGATATGATAGAAATTCGAGAAAATATTATAAATGAAAAAAATTGGTTTTAATATATTTAAAATCATCTCATAAAAATTTAAATATAAAAAAAAGCATTCCTTGTGGAATGCTTTGATTTAGAATATAGCTGAGAAAGATAAGTACGAATAGTACTTTGAGGTAACAACTATGATTATCGAGTCTTGAATACTGATATTTTATCTTCATATAAGGAGAAGCGAATAATTATATTTAAAAATTATAAAAAAAATAATAAAGTAGTAAATATTGATAATTTTATGCTTTATGAAGTTTTAGTAGGTATAGCTAGTAACACATTAATAAAATCTTTTGATAGAACAATATGTAACATAGAGTTTATTGATTTGATACGCAATGTAAACATAAAAGAATTGCGAATAATTGTCAAAATATTTTTGAAGGCACATCAATATTTGTGTGAGTTATAAAAATAATGAAATCTAAAAAGATACAAGGAAAACTTGTAGAAAATAGAATATTAATTCAGGATATTGAGAAATCTAGATATCTTTTTGGTAATGGCTATTATGGTAAACCATTGGGAATACCAAAACCAAAAGGAAATAATTTTGAATCCCCTCTCATTTTAGATTTAATTGAAAGTTATTATTTGATACAAAAAGGAGAATTACAAATAACATTAAACGATAAATTCTTACCTTTAAAAGACTTAAAGATAATATGTAAAAAACAATATGATAAATTTGACTCAAAATACGTTGTTTTTCAAAATTTGAGAAACCAAGGCTATATTGTCTCTCCTGGAATAAAATTTGGATGCGATTTTGCAGTGTATGAACGGGGTCCCGGGGTTGATCATGCCCCATTTCTTATTCAAGTTTTGACAAAGGAAGAACTAATTACTGCTTCCACAATTGTTCTCGCAGGCAGACTAGCAACAACCGTAAAAAAACAATTCATTATCGCAATACCTAGAATAAGAGATCGAACAGTTGAATTTATTGGATTTGAATGGTGGAGAGCATAATAATTACTCTACTAGATAATATCGATAAAAAATTTAAAATAAAAAGAATTTTTGGGAAATAGATAAGTTAATAATTCTATTAGGATTATGTTATAAACATATAATTTATCAAGTGCAATCAACATAGTAAAAATGAATTACATGTTGTTTTATAAATAAAAGAATGAGTTCCTCTTAATTTTTATGGGTATGGATTAATGGAAAATAAAGCTGATGTTCTTTTTATGGTTTTTTTAGTAAATGGTTAAATTCCTACTTACCGTTCTAAAATTGATATGACTATCATATATTGATGGACTATTACAATTGCATATATAATTAGCTTAAATGCTAGCTATTATAGAATGTCTGAAGTGAAATGTTAAAATCTTCAAATTAACAACAATCACAAAGATAAAATAGTCAAATTTTTATATAATAATTATATGGATCGTGTAAAGAGATTATCAATCCAGCTTTTGGAAAATTATCCTGATAGATTTAGTACGAATTTTGAAGAAAATAAGAAAACAATTTTAAGTTTAGCAATAATAAGATCTAAAATTCTCAGAAATAAGATGGCAGGATATATAACATCAAAACTTACCCGAGAGGCCGAACAGGAAAAATCACACTCTGATTACTCGGAAAGTCAAATTGAAGAAAGTTAAATAATTTGATTACACTAAAACTATTAGGTGGAGTAAAATTTGCAACTGGAAAAACCTCCATAATCATTGATAAACAACAGTCTACTATAAAGGAAATTATTAAAGAAATAAAAAATGATTCCAAAAATAGCAAAATAGTAAATGAACAAAATCTAATTATAACTGTTAATGGAGTCGATTCCTCTGTTAGTGGAGGGAAAGATACAATTATCAAATCTGGAGACGTCGTTACAATAGTCACAATTATCCATGGCGGATAGATAATTTAGAATAAAGAATTTTGGGTTTTTTTAAACTAGCTAATAAATATGTATATTTTCATATTGTCTTTTTCACTCAATATAATGATTTTTTAATAATTGATAAATTGAGAAAAGAGTTTCCTGATAGTTTCATTCAAGCATTAAATGTTGATATTATTTATAACTATGAACATCTTTTTGAGGTTCTACAAATCTCAAATTTAGCAAAAAGAAGGAATATAATGTGTTCAAATAAAATAGAATTAGATTTTTTGTTGAGGGTTATGGGAACTAATCAGATATCTCAAGCTATTAAAGATGGCGGATTAAAGATTGATCAACATATTACTTTTGTTATATTAGCAAAGAAGTATGAGATAAATAGGATTTCTCAAAAACTTATCTTTTTATTTGGAAATTCTCATGATGAATTTTTAACGGACAAGATAATTTTAAGGAAAAAAATTGAGAAATATAAAATCAAATATAACAATGACTTCATTAACGAAGAAAATATTATTAAATATCTAACTGAAAAAGCAGCTCTAGTTATGAAATAAGTAGCTTATTTGTTTATTTTTATGGTGCTAAATAATAGAAACTTATAGGTCATTTTTTGACACAATTTTAAGTAGGAAAGATGAACTTTTTCTAATTATTTTTAAACATCTTATTAGGTTGAAAACCCATAGTAAAAATGCCCTATCAATAACGATACATTTGACCAAATATATTTATGAAATTAAATAAGAAATCACAAATAAATCTGATATAGAAAAAGAATAATTCATCTATGTGAGATTATAAATGGATTAACTAATCAATTAAGTTCTATCGATTAAGTATAAAATAATTTTTGAATAATATTAATATACTTAAAGAGATGGCACTATAAATAAAAAATAAAGAACCATAGTCTATGAGATAATATTTAGTTTTTATTGTTATTGAGTAAATCTATAAATTTATACATTTTGGAATAGGAGGAATTAAGATCATGGTATTTTTCAATAGAAGATTTAACATTTGTTAAATATTGTGCTAATTTTTTGTCATTCTTATCATTGACCATTTGAGAATATTTTAAGAATTTATTATGAAAGTTTTTTAGTTCTTTTTTAATAAATGGATTTTCGATAAACAGAGAATTGAGTAAATCTATATCATCATTTAAAATACTTTCTGATAAAATACGTTGTATTCTATATGTATTTCCAGAATAAAATTCTAAATCGTTGTATGTGTGTGATGCTATAACATCTGCAAATATTATATTCATATAGTGATTTAAACCCAAAACTACAGCCATAATATGGTCATGCTTAATGGCATTTTCAATTGGTAAAATTTCAAAATTTGGAAACAATTGTCTTACAAATTCGAGCTCTTCATTATAGTTTCTAACTGGAATGAATATAGTCTTTAAACGCATGGTAGAAGATGCTCCTGGACCAAACATAGGATGGATACAAATTGGCGAAATGGAATTTTGAATTTTAGAAAGAGATTTAAAAGATTTACTTTTAATAGAAGAGATATCAATTAAAACTGAATTTGGTTTCATTTTTTGAGAACATTCCGTTATCATTTGTGGTATAACTCTCAAAGGAATACATAAAATGACTATATCAGAATCTTTAACACATGCATTAAAATCAGTTTCAATTTTTACATTTAGTAGTCTCTCAATTGAACACATATTTTTATCATATGCTTTTATACTAAAATTTTTATTCTTGACCAAATATTTTGTGATCCACGATCCCATTCTACCGCCTGCTCCGATAATAGCGATTTTTTTCATAGTAATTTGATTCCTTATTTAAGATATTTTTCCAGAATGTCCAAACCTTCATTTAACAATTGTGGTGATTGACATGCAGAAATTCTAATAAATTTTTTATAAGAATTTCCAAATCCACTTCCTGGGGCTATTGCTACTCCATTTTGCAATAAATCATATACTAAAGAAATATCATCAGAATAGGCTTGAGCTATTATCTTTGGAAAGACATACATTGCACCATTCGGTATAATGAATTCTGTTTTCATTTTTTGCAACCTTTTACAAATTAGATTTATTCGTGATTGGATAGAATCAATATTTCCTTGAATATCATCACCTATTGCTACTAAAGCCGAATATTGCATTGGTTCTGCTACTGATGTAATGGATGTAGCCTGAACCTTGCGCATTTTTGAGATAATATCGTTATTTCCTATTCCGTAACCTACTCTGAATCCTGTCATTCCATAAGTCTTTGAAAAAGATGATACCATAATGCTTTTATCATATTGATAGGCTAGAATACTATTATATGTACCAAATGAGTAGTCCGAATAAACCTCATCACTTAAAATAAATAAATTATATTCTCTTGCTATAGAAACTATTTTCTCCAGTAAGTGAGAATCAAGTATTTTTCCTGTTGGATTGTTAGGATAGTTTATTATAATCATTTTTGTATTAACATTTATTAGATTTTCCAACATTTTCAAATTAGGCTCCCATTTATCTTCAAGAGTTGTTTTTAATACTCTCGTTTTAGCACCAATAAAATCTGCACATTCTTTGTAAGCGGGCCATGATGGTTCAATATTAATTAACTCATCCCCAGATTTCAAGAGTGAGGTAATTGCACAAAAAACAGCAAACCTACCTCCTGGTGTAACCAAAACTTGTTCTGGAACAATATTCGAAAATTTTTTTGATATCGCCTGACGAAGTTGTGGTAGTCCAGAGATTTCAGTATAATGGTATCTTTTATTATCATATATTTTTGCTAATTCCTCCTTAACTTTTAAAGGAGGAGGATAATCAGGTTCACCAACTTCCATATGGATTATTTTCTTTCCATCTTTTTCAAGCTCTTTAGCTTTCATAAATATAGCAATATGAGTCGAACTTTTTTTACTGGTATTTTGATCATTTTGTAATTTTACTGATTCAGAAAGAAGAAGATTCAAAAGTCTGCCCGGAAATTCAACGTCCATTCCTATCTCTTTAGTAAGTTTGAGGACGGTTTTTTTTATATCAAGTTCTACCTTTTCATCTTCTATTTCAATTTTTAATTGTTGTTTAATATTGCCTATTTTTTTTGCTACTTCCATTCTATCATGGACCAATTTAATTATTTGGTTCGTAATATTTCGCATTTCCTCTCTTAAATAATCTAAGTTTTGTGCTTCAACCATTTCAATATCCCTTTAGAACCATGGGAATAAGTCCACCTTTAATTGCATGATCGGACAAAACTATGGATACAATTCCTTCAACAATAGGAGGAGCGCGGGGAACAACACAAGGATCGTGTCTGCCAGGGACTTGCAGATCTACCAAAGAATTTGAAGATAAATCTAAAGTTTTTTGAGTTTTTGCAATTGAGGCAGCAGGTTTAAATCCTATCCTTATCTTAAGAGGCATGCCAGTAGATAAGCCACCTAAAATACCTCCAGAATTATTGGTTAATGTTACCACTTTTCCTTCTTCTTTTATAAATAAATCATTATTTTCAAAACCTGTCTTTTTTGTTCCTTCAAAACCAGAACCAAATTCTACCGCTTTAACGGCAGGAATACTAAATAATGCTTTACTTAAATCTGATTCTAATGATGAAAAAATAGGTTCTCCTAATCCCACGGGTAATCCAACACTAACACATTCTACTATACCTCCTAACGAATTTCCTGACTTTCTTGCATGCATAATTGAATCCTTCATCATTTCTGCGGTAGATAAATCAGGACATCTTACTTCATTAGTATACCGAAATTCTTTTGCATTCTCAAAAGAAATATTATCAATAGATATTTCTCCTATTTGAGTGGTATAAGCAATTGTTTCGATTCCTAGAACATATTTTAATAATTTCTTACTTATAGCTCCTGCCATTACGAAACTTGCTGTTAATCTTCCGGAAAATCTACCACTTCCTCTATAATCTGCATATCCCCCATATTTTACCATAGCAGGGTAATCAGAGTGTCCTGGTCTTGGAATTGTTTTTATCTTTTCATACGGTCTTGAATCTGAATCTTGATTCCAAATTATCATACATATGGGAGCATTAGTTGTATAACCATTAAATATACCTGAAAGGATTACTACTTTGTCCTCTTCTTTTCTTTGGGTTGTAATAGTGGATTGTCCAGGTTTTCTTAAATTTAACTCTGGTTGTATGTCAGCTTCGTTCAATGGAAGGCCTGCTGGACAACCATCTAAAATAGCTCCTATACATAGACCATGGCTTTCTCCAAAACTAGTTACTATGAATCTTTCGCCTATACTGTTTCCACCCATAACATTATACCCAAAGATATAGTAGTACTATATAATGGTGACTTTTAAAGAATTATGAGAATGTTTTTGTAATTTCATTGTCACCAGTTTATTCCCTTAAATTTACATTTGCACCAAGCCTTTTGATTTCCGCTAGAAAGGAAGGATAAGATACATCTATTGATTCGGCTCCTCTCACTATTGATTTATTAGTCAACATAGATGCTATTGTAAATGCCATAAAAAGTCTATGATCATTATGAGAGTCAAATTCTGCATTTTTTAAACATGTTACTGGATTAATTAATAATCCATCTTCTTTTTCACTTATATTAACTCCCATTTTTCTCAACTCTTTAGTAATAATTGAAATTCTATCAGTTTCTTTGAATCTAGCATGTGAAATTCCAAAAATCCTAACTGGCTTTCTTGATTTCAAAGAAATAATAGATATCGCTGGTAAGAGATCTGGGCAATTTACAAGATTGCATTCTATTCCATCAAGGCTATTTGAACCATATATAATGACTTCTCCTTTCCCCTTATTTACGGTAATATCTCCCCCCATTTTTCTAACAATATCAATAATTTCCATATCTCCTTGTGGATAATGAAAATTCATTCCTTCTATTGATATTTTCCTTCCACATAAAACCCCTGCTGCTATAATAAGTGATGCTGACGAAAAATCTCCAGGAATAGTAAAATTTGTAGGATGATATCTAGTATTAGTGATATTGTAATTCAAATATTCTTTATCGTGTTTAATGGATACACCAAATTTTTTCATGGTTTCTATAGTTGAAATGATATATGGTATAGATACCTGATTTCCTGTAACTCTTATATCAATATCGGACAGACTATAAATACAGGAAATTAAAAGAGAAGATATGAATTGGCTTGAAATACCTCCTTCTATCGATACCAAACCGCCTTTGATTCCTCCCCCTTTTACTATTAGCGGAGGAGTATTCTTTTCATTTGAAGAAAATGCATGTACGCCTAACTGATTGAGAGCTGAAATTAAAGGTTTCATCGGCCTTGTCTTTAGACTTTCATCTCCAGTGAGGATAGTATACCCATTTTTCACCAGTGAGGCCATTGAAGTTAAAATTCTAATGGTTGTTCCAGAATTTTCCGCATTAATTATATCCTTTGGAGTTTCAAATTGATTTTTTCCTACTATTTGGATACAATTAACATTTTCATTAGATTTTTCAATTTTTACTCCAAGAATTTGGCAACCTGAAATAGTTGCCATGGTATCTCTACTAATAAGTGGATTACTAATTGTAGATTTTCCTTCTGCAAGAGAAGCAATAGCAATTGCTCTGTGAGTATAACTTTTACTTGGAGGACATTTTACATTACCTTCCAGACAAGATTTATAAATTTCTAGGCTAGCCAATTTTTTTTTCTATACTCGCTTTGGTATTATTAATTTTGCAAACTAATGTTTTTCCATATTTTTCTAAAATCCTTTTAATTGTAATGAGATTTTTTTTCTCAATAATAACGGCGATTGAGGGTCCATTTCCAGAAATTGAAGCTGATATCGCTCCGTTTTCTATTGAAAACAGAATTGGGCTATAATCGTATCCCATCAGAGATGATACTAAGAGTCCATTAAGAGTCATGGCCTTCCAAAATTCTGAATGTTCTGCTGATTGAATGGCTTGATCGAAAAATTCGGGTAAAACTTTTAATTTTAAAGGATTCTTTCGCGTTGAATTATTAGGAATAAGGATAAGAGATAATAAATCGAGAGGTCCGTTTTCTCTCCTTAATAGTTTATTAGAGTAATTATCTGTAATTACAAAACCTCCAAAATAGCATGCAGTAGTATCATCATAAGCTCCTGTTATTGTTACTTTGGCTTTCCGTGAGGCGTCAACTGCCGTATTCAAAACTTTAAAATCATCAATATTTCCTTCTAATAATCCATAACATGCTAAAGATACAGCTGAAGAAACTGCGCTCGAACTTTTCAATCCAAATCCAATAGGTATATCAGAAGATATAGTTAAAAAAAAATCATTACGTTTAAGTATTTTATTTGGAATGCTGTTATTAATTATATATTTGAACAAATGGCTATTTCTGTTATTATGAAAGATCTTTCCCTCTCCTTGGCGCATGTGGATTTCAGCTGTCGTCTGAAGTGATATTCCAAGAGCCGACCCTTTACCAGTAGCAATAGCATTGACTATTGAAATAGCTCCATGAACGGTAGCCTTCGTAGAAATAGAAGTCATTTAGGTTCTCCAAATATTCCAAATAAGGCCTTTTTCATAGCATCGATAGGAGCATCGCAACCAGTCCAAATCTTGAATGCTTGTGCCCCTTGTGCAATAAGCATTTCATATCCATATACAACTTTGGCATTAACTTCCTTTGCTTTTCTAATTAAATCCGTATCTATGGGTTTGTATACTATATCATAGACAATACTATTAGGATTTATATAATTGCGTTCTATAGGACTGCTTTCATTGTTCAACCCAATAGAAGTGGAATTGATGATTAAGTCAGATTGTAGAGCTAGTTTACAAAGATTCTCAAAATCTTCTTTATGTGTATTTAAACCTAATTTTAATGCATGTTCTACTAGCTTTGAGGCATTGTGAGATGAACGGTTGACCACCCTGATCTCCTCTATTCCTTTTTCATATGAAAGTGCTGTGACTATTGCATAAGCTGCTCCTCCAGCACCAATTATCAAAACCTTTTTGCCTTTAAAATCGATATTTCTTCTGTATAGAGGTTGAATAAAACCATAGATATCAGTATTGTAACCAATCAATTTTCCCGTGTCATTTATTACCGTATTTACAGCATTGGATTTAGACGCAGTATCATCTAATTCATCAATATATTGCATGATTGACATTTTATGTGGAATAGTAACATTAAACCCTGCAATCCCAATGGACTTTAATGATTCTATCGATGGTTTAAGATCTTTAGAAGGTACACGAAAAGAAATATAAGTACTTTTGATTCCGAGAGCAGAAAAAGCAGCATTTTGCATTAATGGAGACAATGAATGCTGTACAGGATCACCTATTATACAATATGTCTTAATTGGTGATGCCATTATCTAGAAAATATTTGTTAATTCTATCATATATTCTTCTCATTTCTATTACAGATAACTGTCCGGGTGCGATATAATTTTCAAGAGAGCCATAAGTAAAAGGAGATCCAAAAAATGTACATAAAACTCTAGATATAATACCACAATTGCCCATTGCAAATGTAATTAAATTGATATCTTTAAATTTCTCATATAAATTTAATAGTCTGAGAGAATCTTTCACATTAGTTGCCATTGTAACTAATTTTATATTATTACTAAATTTTTTCATCTCGTTAATCTTCTTTTCTAGATATTCATCGGAAGGTGTACTAAAAAAATTATGCCATGAAATTAGGACGTTGGACTTGTCTTTTAGATAATGATTTAAGGAATAGTCTGTATTTATGGTATCATATTCTACATCTAATAACAGGGGATTTAAATCATACAACATTTTTAGAAGTTCAAGTCTTTCGAATTTGTTTCCTTTAAATTTACCTTGTTCTTCTGGGGACCTCAATGTAAATATAGATCTTGATTTGATAGATTCAATAATCTTAATTGAAGATGGAATTTCAGACCTATCTAAAAAATCAAACCGAATTTCTACCATATCACTTAAGTCTAATGCTTTATTTATAGAATAAGATAATTCTTTAATCGTAGTTGCACCAATTGAAACACAAATCCTTCCTACCAAAGCAACTTTTCACTAATACAATTAGGTAAATGGATATAAATTTTTTAAATTTTAATTGTTTATACACATTTATATCAAAATACTATATTAACTTGAAATCATCTCACTAATCACTAATAAAATAATAAAAAGAAATTAAATGTAAATAACTTTATAAATTATGATGAGAAGGAATTTTTTTCCAATTTGCGATTAAGGCTTCTGCTCTAATATGTATTGGTTCACTCAGTCGAGAGCGAGCTAACTTAACATATTCATTAATGATATCTACGCCTATAAATTGGCGGTGTAAATGGAAAGCAACTTTAGTTGTTTGTCCACTACCATTAAAAGGGTCTAAAATTGTATCTCCCTCATAAGAATATAGTTTCATTAGTCTGTATGGAATTTCTTCAGGAAATGGGCAGGGATGTTCTATATAACCAGGCGGAATTGGAGCGATATGCCATACTGAATTTGCAATTTCTTTTGTCCATTCTTCATGGGTAGCGGGCAATGTCTCTGTTCTTTCAGTTCTCCCACTGCTAACGTTACCTTTTCTAAGAACTAAAATCAGCTCATGCATGATATTAGCTCTATAATATTTTGGATAGGGATTGATAACAAATGAACCATATCTATTAGTTCCTCCAGTAACTTTGTGCCAAACTATCTCTTCATGAAGGTTCCAATTGCCAAATGGGTCAACTAGTTGGGATAAAACCATATGAGGAAGTGGTAAGAGCGTACCATTTACAATTTCATTAGCTATAACTATACAGCAATAACCACCTTCTTTGGTGGCATTGTAAATTTTGTTATTAAAAATATCAATCATCTCCTCAAGGTACTCTTTTGTATTAGTGTTCGATTTTCCACGATAATATGAGCCATTTTTTGAGATATGGGAATTATAATCAATTGCATTTCTATAGGGAGGAGAAGTAATCGTTAACTGAATGGAACCTTTAGGAATTTTAGAGATTATTTCTTTACAATCACCTGATAAAATTTTATCAACATAGATATGCTTTAGTTGCATAATGGAAAATAAATTTTTAATCAATATTTAGCATGCTTTAAAATAATCGACTAAGTAATAAAGAAAGTTTATACAATAACAATTCATTTAGGTATTAGAAATGAAAGAGATATAATTTCTACTTAAATATTATAATATTTAAACCGAAAAGAATTGTTTATTTTTCAAGAATATATTCTTTAACTTCTATTCCAAAATGTCTGCCAGTACTAGGTTTAAAAAATGCTAAAATTTTATCTCCTCGTTTGATAGAAGTAACTGGTAATAATTCCCCATTATCTCGTATTAATTGAATTGTTTCTGCATTTTGGACTATAACAGTTCCATGAATGTGGTCACCACTTGCTTTAATTAATCTCAATGGTCTAGTTTCGATTTTGGATCGCCCCACGGATACAAGTCTAGAATTTCCTTCCTTATTTACAATATATATCTCTGTTCCAGATTCTAACTCGGAAAGATAAGCAGTTTTTCCATTAGAGAGAAGAGTATAACAATACACTGCTCCTGCATTAACTCTAAACGGACGAGGGGAAGTAAAAGAGGAACCTGCTGATTCATTATGTAAAAGAAATAGAAAATTGGATTTAGTTCCAACTAACATTCCTTCTCCGGTTTTAAGCATTGAAACAGTATCCACACATACTCTTTCTCCTATTCCTACATCTCTAAAATCTACAATTTCACATACTTTTATTTCAAATTTTTTAGGTTTAAGATATTGTTTAGATACTTCTATTTCTTTAACGTTTCCAGTTGAGAGAATCACCCCATCTACACCTAATTCTAACACTGCAAACATGGTTCTTACCTCTTCAGAATTTTTAGCCGTGGTAAATATTTTTGTTCTTGTATTTTGTAAATTAGCAATTATATTTTCCAGTGGAATAATCTTCCAATTATCAGCATCAACGATAATATAATTGGCACCATTATTGATTGCACTCTCTATATCATCAATATCTTCGTTACAGAACACTTTCTTATAATATGCCAAGGCTTTATCTTTTGTTCTATTTCTGATTAAATCCTCCATAGATTTGCAAATAATAATATCAGCAAGTTCTGATTCATATATTAGTTTAAAATTGTTCTTTTTTTTGATTTTAGTAGGATCTATAAATAACATATCATTTTCGTCTAAATTATCTAAAAATAATTCCAGATTAGGAACAGTCGTGAGAGGAGCAATAATTAATTCTTTATTTTTTTCTTTTTCTTTGTCCAAAGTTTTTCATTACCTCACTGTATTTTTTTTTATCTATAATTATTTCATATAATGCTTTTACGAGAGAAGAAGGATTATCATGTTGGAAAATATTTCTTCCAAAAGTAACACCTTGAGCACCAGCTTCAATAGCGTTTGAGCACATTTCTAAAATATCCGCATCAGTTTTAGATTTTGGTCCACCTGCAATTACAATTGGAACGGGACACCTTTTTACTACTGACCTAAAAGAATCTAAATCTCCCGTATAAACTGATTTTACTATATCTGCTCCAGCCTCTGCACCAATTCGTGTAACGTGGGCTACAATTTCAGGATCATATGGATTTTTTATGTTTTCCCCTCTTGGATACATCATAGCTAATAAGGGTATATTCCATTCATTACACTCATCTGAAACCATTCCCAATATCTCTAACATTTCGGGTTCTTCTTTTGCTCCTATGTTTATATGAACAGAAACTGCATCTGAACCAAGTCTAATAGCATCTGCAACATTTCCAATTAGCACCTTTTTATTTGGATAAGGACTTAAAGAAGTACTCGCAGACAAGTGTGTTATTAATCCTACACTAGTCGTCTTGGGTAATGACTTGATAATCCCTTTGTTAATAATTACAGCTGTCAATCCAGAATTTTCACATTGATATATCATATCATGAGTATTTTCTAGGCCCTTTATGGGCCCATTGGTGATTCCATGGTCCATAGGAATACAAACCATCTTCCCTTTTTTTGTAATTCTGTTTAACCTAATGTCTCTTCCTGAGACCATAAAGATGAAGGATATTTGTCCTACTTAAAAGTGATCTGCTAGGTCTAAACAATCTTAATTATGAAAATAATAGGAATAAAAAATTAGATTTTATTAACATTAGAATGATTACAGGGATATATAACAAATTTTAGGTAATTTTCTTTTATGGACATTTTTCACTATGAGATTTTGTATGAATTCTACATCTTTTTTATTAAATTTTTTTTTCATTAAATCTATTTTGTTAATAGAAGAATTATTTTTCTCTATATATTGCAAAATTTCATCAATTTTCTCATATTCCATTCCAATTTCATTTTCTGCAGTTTGGTTTAGCCATAAAGAAGGTGTGCTTTTTTTTAATAATATATTTTGTGGAATATTTAGATATCTCCCCAATTCTCTTACTTGTGTTTTGTATAGGTCAGCTAAGGGAAGAAGATCAGACGCACCGTCTCCAAATTTAGTAAAATATCCAATCATCATTTCACTTTTATCCGATGTGCCTATAACTAACTTATCATAGAGATTTGCATAATAGTAAAGTAACGTCATGCGAATCCTCGCTGTAAGATTACCTACAGGTATCTTTTCTACTGGCAATAAATCTAAATATTGTTGTTTAATTTCTGTAATATCTATTATTTGATATCGTATATCTAATAGTTTGGATAATTCAACTGCATCGTCTATATCCTTCTGTTCTGATACTTTTTTATCTGGTAAAATTAATCCAAGTACTCTTTGATTACCCAACGCTTTGGTAGCTAAGGATACTGCAACAGACGAGTCAACTCCTCCACTTAACCCCAATACTACGCCTTGAGCTTGAGCTCTTGATACTTCCAGTTTGATAAATTCATTAATACAATTCGCAATATCTAAAATGCTCAATATTTGAATTATAGTTAAATAAATATTCCTATTAAATCGATCTTTTATTAGTTATGAATACTACAGGCGTGAATTAATAAAAAAGTTAATACATAATTTTTGAAAAAAGTTTTATTAGCTATAAACTGGCTGAACTAATGATAAATTGTCTAATTCACATATCTATACTTATAAAAAAGTAGGAGTAAATATTCCAAAAATTCGTTCTCTGCAAAGAATTATTGGAAAAATGATTAGTGAATCTTATTCATTTCAAAAAATAGGCAAAATAACTGGGGGATTTGGCCATTATTCTGGATTAATAACTATAGGAAATAATGTTCTGGCCTTACATACAGATGGTGTTGGTACGAAAGTTCTTGTTGCACAGCAGATGAAATGCTTTGATACTATAGGGATCGATTGTATAGCCATGAACGTGAATGACATTATCTGTACAGGATCACAACCATTTGCATTTGTAGACTACATAGGTTTAAAAAAAGTTAATGATGAATTGATAAAAGAAATTATGAAAGGTTTGATTGCAGGGGCAAAAGCAGCAAGAATAGCTATTGTTGGAGGTGAAACTTCTATTGTTCCTGACTTGTTAGCAGGTGATACAGGGGAAACGTTTGACCTTTCTGGTACTGCAATAGGGATGACGAAAAATAATAATCTAATTCTAGGGAACAAGATCAAAATAGGGGATATTATATTAGGAGTGGAAAGTAGTGGTTTGCATTCGAATGGGTATACATTAGCGCGAAAGGTATTATCAAAGTATTCGCTCAGCCAAATTCCTGAATTTATAACAAAAACGGTTGGGGAAGAATTATTGACTCCAACGAGAATCTATGTACAACCAATAATGGAATTGCTCAAGAATAGAAAAATTCCCATACATGGTTTAGCACATATAACAGGAGGTTCCTTTACAAAATTAAAACGATTAAATAATAAAGTAAGATACAACCTTTTTGATTTATCTCCTCCTCAAGGCATTTTTAAGCAAATTCAAAAAGACGGTATAGTAGATCTTAAAGAGATGTATAAGATTTTTAATATGGGAATCGGTTTATGTATAATACTTCCAAAGGCCAATGTTGATAAGACAATTAGTATAATAGAAAAATACAAAATGAAAGTCCGACAAATCGGACAGGTAGATTCAAAAGGTAATGGAAACGTAATTGGAAAAGTGGAAAACAAGAAATATAATTTCTCCTAATTTTACTAATTTCTCTTTTTTAACCATTATTAATATTCATAATTGTTTTTACCTAATTTACAATATTCAATTTAAAGATTTGTAATGGTAATAAAATCTAAACCTATTTTTGGTACTTATTTTGTTTTAGTAGTTAAGATTTCGGTTATTGGTCAAAATTAAATATGTACTGCTCAAAGATATTTTTCAATTGTCTCAGAGGTTCGATCAATTCCTAAATCAACCAAATAATTGCCAAGTTTTGGTCCACGATCAGAATTTATGAGTATTTGGTAAAGTAGACGAAAGAAATTTTTTGGAGGTATTCCATGTTTTTTTGAAGTTTCATAAATTAATGTTTGGATATCATTTGCCATGTTACGATCTTCTTGCTTTATTAAATATGATCTTAGAGTTGTTACTAAGTCTCTTAATGCTTTCTGTTGTTGTATATCCAATGTTATAGCATGACTGTCTTCATTTGCTAAAATATCATTTGACCAATTACGAGCTAGTTCAATTTTCTCTATTATATCATTGGATTTTTCACTAATTAGTTTGTATTTTTGAAGTCTTTCATAAACCTTATCAATTTGATCTTTTCCTTCAAAAAACGAGGTTTGTTGGACAAGTAATCTATAGGGTATATGATGAGAATTAGTTTTCGGTGGATTAAGATGATTAATATACTCATAAATTCCGCGTACCTTAATCATTTTTGATTGATTTGATTCTTTTATTTTCCCAAAATACAAATCTTCATAAAGATCATATTCATCCATTAATGAAGGTATATCATCTATTCCTATATGCCTTGTTCCAGTTATTCTTTTGAACAATAGTAAAAGTAGGGATTGGGGTGTACCATATTTCATCCACTTTTGAGGCGTTAGAACATTCCCTGCAGATTTACTTATTTTTTTGCCTCCTTTGTCTAGAAACATTTCATATTTTATATGTAAAGGGTGAGGAAAGTTTAATATTTCTTCACAGATCCAATCATTTATTTTGACAGAATCCATAATATCTTTACCGTATGCTTCAAATCGAATATCGAATATTTTCCAGCGTGCAGCAAATTCAACCTTCCAAGCAAGTTTTCCTTCAGCCTTTCCAATATTAGCTTCTCCCTTATAGCCACATCCTATAATGTCTTTATTCCCTATCTTAATTCCAGAACATTCATATAATACTTTCTTATTTTTAGTCAAATATTTATATGCATGAGCTACATAAAGTTTTCCACAGTTTTTACAAATAGGAAAATAAGGTAATGTCTTTAGGAACTTATTTTGGCCCACAAATTCTGAAATTTTTTGTCCTAAATATTCACTTTTTGTAAGAATTTGATCAATTACATCAATCAGTATACCACTTTTATACACCTCAGTAGCACTCTTAAATATGTATTTAATATTTACACGATCCAATCCATCAAGAAGTAAACTACTCATGTGAGAACCATATGAATTATGACAGTCTCCGAATGGGTCTTGAATATGTGAAACAGGTTTAGCAATATGATCGTTGAGCCATGAAGGAAAACCAGCAGGTATCTTTCTTAATCCATCCATATCATCAGAATAAGCGATTAATTCTGAAGCATATCCTAAATTCTTTAAAGCTAATGTAATACCATAAGCTCTCACTGCGTCACCCATACTTCCTATATGTGGTATTCCAGAAGCTCCTAATCCACTTTCTACTTTTATTGAATCGATATTACGATTTAATTTTTTTTCCCTCAAGATTAGCGTATTCGCTACTTTATCTATCCAAGTTCCTTTACCAATAATATTTTCTATCATATTCTAATACCATATTATTATTTAACAAAGTTAATTTGTTATATTACTAAATAATTCTTCTACTAATAATCCTATTGTATACACATTCAAAATTTAACAATATAATATCAATAAAACAATAATATTCGTCAATAATACAAAGAATAATTAAATTGACTTATTTTTATTCTGATATAATTGTGTTATCATTCCTATTTTTTGCATAAGGATCTAATGAGCTGAATGAATAATAGCCATATTGACAATAAAGAGATTTAGAATGGAGAATAAATTTGCAGTAGTATTTAGCAAATAGAGAATTGTTATATTTTATCAATAGGATATTTTTTTAATTTCTTTTATTTGGATTCTTATTATTATTGTAGAAGATATTTTGGAAGAACATAAAGGTTAAAAAAATAGTCATAAACTATATTCTCCTAAAAATAAGTAAAATATGTAGCTTCAATATCTCAGATTTTTTATATTATAAATAGTGGGAATATAACATCTTATTACTTCGTTGATATCTAAATCTAATCTATTAAGATTAAAGTCACTCAGAGTACTGTATTGGTATGATTCAATAGCCTCTTTTATATGATTATAATTTTAAACTATCTAGGATTTATTAATATGAATTTAGTTATCTCAATTGCTTTGTAACATATGGACCGTTTTGAATATATCCTAATTTACGATAATAAGCGCGAGTACCAATGGCACTGATAACAGAAAGTGAATCTACTTGAAATTCATCTTTCGATATTTTCTCTGCTTCTTTCATTAAACGCAAACCAAGACCAGCATGTTGGAATGATAAAGCCCCTTTTTTTTGTCCAACATCTACTACTTGTCCATATACATGTAATTCTCTAATGATAGCAGAAGTTCTATTATTAGTAGCAAGTAATTCCTTTCTATGGGATACCGGAATATTTCTCAATCTCAGAAAGCCAAACAATAAATTTTTATCTTTATTTTCCATAGACAAAAAAACTTCTTGTCCTTCTGATGCAAGGTAATCAATCCTATTAAGTGTTATTTCATCCTGATTAAAATACTCAAGTTTTTGGAGCCCTACTTCCCTACATCTTATGCAATTACATTTCAAACCAAAATCTTTCAATTTTTTTATAGCTATTTGGCGTATATTTCCCTGTTTTGATCCTGCGATAATATCAGAAGGTTCAATTTCTCTTTGGATTCTCATGATTCTAACCCAAGG
>JAICEO010000003.1 GCA_025924135.1 Nitrososphaeraceae archaeon
TAAGTTCGGGACTTTGAGTTTTTATGGAGTTTACAGTTTTATCAGTATTAGAGTTACATCCCCAGTCACCTACTGCAGCGATGTTAAAGTTAGGAATAGATGTTGTCGTCTGTGCATATACTATATCAAAATTATTATTGGTATTTATCAAGACAAGGGCAAGAAATGGAAATATCGTGAAGATGGTACCATATCCACAAGTAAAATTATAATTCATTATATCTGATGAATTGATTTTCTATTATTTATAAAGAAAGTAATACAAGAACTAAAGAATAGATAATATCATTTATTACTTATAATTTTAAGTATAATTTTAGATATCAGAGATCTATAAAAAGTTGAAGATATTTAGAATGAAATAAATAAAATACAACATTATAGAAAATTAATCTTTTATTATATTGTTATGTCAATTTGTCTTTATGATTAGTGTTTAGTGTTTAGTGTTCTTCCAATGGACAATTGTTAGCTATAGGTTTTGGGTCTGTATTTTTTTCATTATCCATTCTATAATTAAGATTTGAATCATCAAATAAAACTATGGTATGCTCACCAAGCATACTGGGTTCTGCAAAAGTATCTTCATTAAACCTCCAGTACTATTTGTTGCAAAATATCCTTTATGAAGAGGATTTAGTTGAGGATCAAACATTACCCAAGAAACATTTGAATTTGGGGAAAAACCATTTGCATCGATATTAATATTAATTCCTTCCTCTGGACCGCATTGTAACGAGATTACAATATTCAAATACTTGTAGATATATTTTTTCTACATATTTTATATATCTCTAGGTTACATATTATGAAAGATCGTCGACTCGGGGAGGAATAACTCCCTGTCTGTACAAAATAAAAGATGTTGTAAATGATTTGTTATTATCCTTCACCAGCCACCCCGTTTATTAAATTCAAAACTTTAATACTACAATATAGATTTTAATTAAATGAACAATTTAATAACCATATTTTTGGCTATGAGCCTATCGTTATTTCTAGTAAGTAATACTCAGATAGCAATACATCAAGCTGATGCACAAAATGAAACATCATCACTTTACACACCAAATAGCACTGAAGATACAGAAAAAAAAACTTACATTCTGGTATTTG
The DNA here is from genome assembly GCA_025924135.1 of Nitrososphaeraceae archaeon. Lineage (GTDB taxonomy): Archaea > Thermoproteota > Nitrososphaeria > Nitrososphaerales > Nitrososphaeraceae > TH1177. Next base: position 1,117 of record JAICEO010000003.1, read on the forward strand.
GTCAAAGAACAGTAGGAAACATTGATAACTCTACGAAAATTGTATCTTCGATTGTAGGTCATAACATAATCAAAATAGAAGAAGAATTTTTAGAAGAAATAAGTTTAGCCCCATCCCAACAATTAGATGATCAAGTTGAGAAAGTAATAAATGATGGTAAAAATGGAAAGCAATGTGGAGTTAATCTCGTAACTCAAGAGGGACAAAAGATCGTAGTAGATTGTCTTTCCTCTGGTAATATCTTAATATGGTATATATACTCAACACAGTAATAAAATATTTTTTTTATACCATACTTTATTTTCATTTATAATCATAAAACCTTACAAGGAAATTAAAGTTGGAAGAGAATATTATGTCTAGAGAAGATTATAAACAAACCTCTAAATTGATTTTCCTATCCGGGAAATATGTAAAACAATAAATCATTTATGAATTACGTTCTTCTAATTTTTTTCTATATTCCTAAAAAACTAAGTTTAGATCTTTAAACTATCTTCCTATCATTCCTCTAAGTAACTAAATTGAGGAGTGAATTTATTTGTACTTTTACCCATACTTCATATACTCTATATTTTAAATTGAATATTATGAACAGGTGAAGAAGGTGAAATAAAATATTCATTATCGGATAAAATCCCTCCTATATTACAAATTGCTTTTGTACCTTCTCAACCCCTCTTCTTTTCCTTGTAAGTGTGATGTAAAAAATTCTACCATTTCTTTTATATATTTGATACCTATATAGTTACATGCTAAGAGCATACCTTTTGATTATATGTGATCCACAATATAGATTCCAGATTGCTAATATTCTTGAAAAAATGGACAATGTCGTGAACGTTGATGTTATTAATGGACCATACGATCTCGTAGTAGAAATAATATTTGACACAATGGATGATTTAAAAGAAAAACTACAAAATAATATTCAAAATATAGATAAATTAATGTCAACTTTGACTTTAATTTTGTCCGATGATCTGTAAGTCAAAATAAGGTTATAACAAAACCGAAACTAAAACTAACAGATACTATTATTCTCTTATATTATTGTTCTTTATCCCTTCTAAATTGTTACCATTGTAATTAAATTAATTCATTGAATTTCTTTAAGGATAATTCTATTTTCTGTTCATAACGTACTAATGTTTTAGTACTGATGTTTTAGGCTTTTTTATATTTTAATATTCTTATTAGTATTTTATAATTAATTATATAAATAAATTGATATCTCATAAGTATTATTATTTATCATCTAAAAAAAAGACCATCACAAAATTATGCAAAGTACATTACTTCTGAATTTTATCACTTCATTGAATAGAAAAACTTTGTTAAATACTATTATTAACATTTATTATTATCAGGTATGAATGATGAATACAAGGATCTCAAAACAGCTGATATTGTAGCTGAAGCATTAATTGATTGGAAGGTGAATGTGGTTTTTGGTATACCAGGAGATGGAATTAATGGATTTATTGAAGCCTTGAGAGTTAGACAAGATAAAATAAAGTTTGTTCTAGTAAGACATGAAGAATCAGCCGCTCTTATGGCCTGTGCATATGCTAAATATACAGGTAGAATAGGCGTTTGTGTCTCAACGTCTGGTCCAGGAGCAATTCATCTATTAAATGGGCTCTACGATGCCAAGTCTGATAATGTGCCAGTAATTGCTATTACTGGTAGTACTTTTTCCGATTTAATGAACTCTAGTTTTCTTCAAGATGTAAAACTATTGCAACTTTTTGCAGATGTTGCTTCCTACAATACAATGATTCATGTTCCTGAGCAAGCGGAGATGGCGGTGGATATTGCATGCAGAACTTGTCTTGCGCGTAAAGGTGTAGGACACATTAATATCCCAATGGATGTTCAGGAAAAAAAGCTTAGAGGTGAGTATTCCAAACATAAGGTTCCAGGACATACATCAGACATTTTTGATTCTTTTGCACTACCTGATAAAAAGTTAATAGAAAAAGCAGCTAAAATACTCAATATAGGTAACAAAATTGTAATATTGGTTGGTCAAGGCGCATTAAATGCCTCCACAGAAGTAGTGACAGTAGCACAAAAATTAAATGCACCGATAATCAAAGCACTACTTGGAAAAGCAGTTGTTCCAGATGATCATCCATTAAGCCTAGGCGGATTGGGAATGCTTGGAACAGAACCAGCAAGTGAGGCCATGAGTGAAACTGATACGTTACTTCTTATTGGAACATCATTTCCTTATATGGAGTATCTTCCTAAACCAGGTCAGGCAACAGGAATTCAGATAGATATGAAACCAGAGAAAATTGGACTGAGATATCCTGTAGAGGTAGGATTAGTTGGTGACTCAAAAATAGTTTTGTCAGAATTAATTCCATTATTAAAAGATAGAATACCTAAAAACAATGTAAATAGTGATGTAAAAAATCAATATTATAATAATAGTAAAATGGATATTTCCAATGCAAGTTTGCAATTCTTACATTCTATGCAGAAATCTATGGAGAAATGGAAAAAAATTTTGAAAGAGCAAATCAACAGAGAAGATATTCCGATTAAACCTCAAGTTATTGCACATGCAGTCTCCGAAGAATTGAAAGAGAATGCAATAGTATCGGTAGATAGTGGGAACAATACGGTTTGGGCAGCACGTTTTTTGAACATGAGAAAAGGAATGAAATTTTCAGTTTCAGGTAATTTGGCAACAATGGCATGTGGTTTGCCCTATGCAATAGCTGCAAAGATTGCCTTTCCTGATAGACAATCTGTAGCATTTGTAGGTGATGGGGGGTTTACAATGTTGATGGGAGAATTTGCTACAGCAGTTCAGTACAAATTACCAATTAAAATTATAATTTTAAAAAATAACCTTTTGGGTATGATAAGATGGGAACAAATGGCATTTCTTGGAAATCCTGAATATGCTGTAGAATTTACACCTATAGATTATGCAAAATTTGCTGAAGCAAGTGGTGGTAAAGGCTATACTATAAAAAAAATAGATGAGGTAAAATCTGTAATTGGTATGGCAATGAATGAAGAAAATGAATTCCCAACAATTATTGAAGCATATATAGATCCATTTGAACTTCCTTTACCACCGAAAATAAATATGGAATTCCCAACTCATATTGCTGAATCATTTGCAAAAGGACAACCATATACAATGGAAATAGGTACATCACTATCAATGGACCATATTCCTGAAAGATACAAGAGATTTCAGTCACATTTAAAACAAAAACAAAACAAGGAAAAAAATTAAAAGTAATCTTTTTAAGATTAAGAAAGAATACTAAAATTTTTCTTCGAATTTTTTGTAGCTGTCATACTACAAATCCATTCTCAGAAAAATTATTTTAATTATAATAGGGATTTATCGAAAAGGAAGTTATAGGAAGTATAATAAGATAAAAAAAAGAGACATATCCTATTTATTTGTATTCATTTGTTAAATATGATATATAAATTGTTTTTAGTAACAATATAATTTTATCAAATTCCATTACTCGGAATTTGAATCTCTATCCCTAACCCTTCGAAGAAATATATAGTTAATATAATTATGCCAATAGATCCAGTATTTTCCAAATGCTAAAGTTATAGAAACATAAAAATGAAAATGTGAGATTTCACTTTGTGTAGGGGCCTTGGCGATCTAATGCTGAGTCCTTCTCAAACGATCAAGTTCAAGAGTAATACAAATAAGAGGAGAAGAATATGTCACCTTAGTTGTCCATGGTACTTTTGTTGTGCTAGATTGGGATTCTTGTATTGCAGATGGAGCCTGTATAGAAGCATGCTCTTTCCAAATATTTCATTGGTATAGAAGTGAACAGGATTTACTCGGAGTAGAAATGACGAATGCTACCACTGCTGATATATGTGAAAATCATGATGGAGAGGGAGGAAAAGATTATACTGATAAATCATACCCAATAAGAGAACATGATTGTATTTGGTGTATGACATGTGTAACCGTTTGTCCCACTCAAGCAATACAGGTAGACGAAGCAAATCTAGAAGTGCATGAAAAACAGCAGAAACAACAAGTTAAGCAGGTAGGTCTAGTTTTATCCTCAATAAAGTAGTGGTTGTCATTTAGAAATTTAATTTTATAAAATTGCGCTCCTCCGTTTACCTAAATATTATGACTGTAGGAAAATTATTCTCTAACCTATCTACAAAAAAATGAATTTGCCATCCATAATCCTCCGTTATTCCCTAATCTATAATCAGAAATATTCACTTCAAATAAAAAAATATCTTGAAAAAATTCATAAACAACAATCAATCTTCTAATAATAAAAGGAGAAGTATTTAGAAATGGGAGATTCGAAAAAAGAGATTAGAATTAAAGCCTTTCAGACCCACATATTTGATGACTTGATAGACAAAGTAAATGTATGGTTAAGTTACAAGCAAGACAAAACGAGTAATTCATTTGAATTTATTAATCTGAAATATTACTATAGAGAATCTCCACCTTCCGATAGTGACTTTCAACATTCTGCAATAGTAATTTATAAAGATTCGCAAGAGAATCTGTCTAAAGAAAAAACAAATGAGAAAAATGATACAACAAATGATGAAGAATTTATTGCAGAAAAAAAGAAATTAGAATATCGAAAATAAACGATAGACAATAAACGAATCCGAATAAGTTCCTTAAATAGCTATTTAATAAATTTAGAAATATCCCACAAAGATATACTTATCTTGTAATATGGAGAAAATTTTACCCAAATGAATTGATTTAATATTGCCATTATTATATATAATAATTCACTCATCTGACAAAAAATCTTTTATATATCTCTTTTGTATGGATCAAATTTGTATTAATAAACAATAAATTTTTAGTTAAATGTAAATGGTCATATAATATGATAGTTTTCTAAAATAAAGTTGATGAAAAATTAGCCATATTTATATTCTACACCCTTTTCACCTCGAGGATGCCTCCATTCCGTTTCTTTGGAACAAGTACCACATTCAATACATCCTTCATGTTGTAATATAACCTCATTTCCCTCTAAGCTATAACATTTTGTTGGACAAAGTGTTACCATTTTTTTAAGAAAATTTTGTCCAGAATTTATGATTTTTATATGAGATATTGTGTCTTCATGATAAGATAATTTTGCAACTCTATCTTGAACCGTTGGTATTTGTGGCCTATAAGTAGACGTCTTTACTGTTCCTAACTTGTCAGCCATTTTAATTGGAATTTTAAAGTAAACGTCTTCGGATTCAATAAATGAAAGTAAACGTGTATAACCATATTTATTAATCAATGTAATAAAAAAATTCCTTAAACTGTTATTAGATATAAGATTTAAAAGTAATTTATGTTTTATTCCCAAGGCATCAGGTGATATTTTTTTTCTTGTACTATTTAAAATTACATTAAGATATTGTTTATCAATTTCTTTCATATCAACACTATATGGACTTTGTTCTATTGACTGAGTATAAAACTCACCTAAATAATTAGATCCAAAATTATTTTTATCGAGCGATCTAGCGATAGCAATTGAAGCTCTGGCTGCATCATCTATTCCTACATTTAATCCTTCTATTCGCGGTCCAAAGAATATGCCCCGACCAGCTGCATCACCAATAAATAATATATTTTTATGATAAGGTTTTTTCATCCTTCCTCGTTTGCCATCTGGGACTAATTTTGTCGTGTATTCAAGTTCTATATAATTGGTCATAAATTTAGTATGATATTCATTTGTAAGCTTTTGAGTCAAATTATCAAGCTTTGATTTTATTTCTTCCTCAGAGTTGTATTTTCTATCTTCTATTGATTTCGTCTTTAATTTATTAGAATAATAAAGTTGTCTTAATTCATTCCAGTTAATTAGTAACTTTGTAACTGCAAAGGACTTTCTTACTTGTTCCTCTTTTGGAAGAGTTTTATCTATTTCTTTTAAAGGGACGTCGTCTTTTATTAATTCACTGATCAGAGGATTTCTAAGCATTGCATTCACAATTTCTGCAGGTTCTATTGGATTTTCTAGTAGTGAATCATAATGATAAACCCCTCCGATAGAAAGTGAGTCTCTGTTAGTATAAACAAATCCACCTCCAATAAGATTCAAAGATACATCTCCTGCGAAAAGGTAAGCGGCTCCTTCATCAGAATTCGTTAGATTAAAACGTTCTTCAATTATTTTTTCTGGTAATTTTACTAAAACCTTTACACCTTGATATAATTCACTAGGAGAAAATTTTTCCCTTGCGTTTGCAATTTCTGCTATTTCAGAGTTTACACCATCAGCAGCAACCATTACTTTTGTTTCAAATTCTGCTAGTTCATCAGTTTCCACTATTATTTTTGAACTTTGTTCATCCCATCTTAGAGATTTTACATGTACACCTGTAATAATACCTCCGCCTAGTTTTTCTGCTACACTTTGAGCTTCTTTTGCAAACCAAGAATTTAATTTGTTTAAAAGTACAGAAAAACCAAAATTTGTTTGATAATTATGAGCTTCAGTAAGGTCTATAGAAAACACTTTATCTTTTGAGGTAGCATTCAAAATATATTTAGTAATCAGCCTTTCATAAGGGGATTCGGTCAGGAAACTTTCTCCATAAATGTCCTCAACATTGTAGATTTTCTCCTTATTTGATTTTTTAGAATACAAAATTCCTCCTGACACATTTTTAGAGCCGATTTCCTTGCCTGCTTCTAACAAAATAGCTTGTTTACCCAAGCTAGACAGGTGTTTGAGTGCGGCTAGTCCTGCAGACCCGCCTCCCACTATAGTTATATCATAATTTTCCATATGTATTCACTTGGATTTCTTTTTCTTTTATGCGCCCAGATAGTTTTCCTAGTTCTTCTATAATAACGGGGATTACATCTTCCATCCGTCCTTTAATAAAAACATCACATACATCTTTTATGGGGGAATTTTCATCTGGATTTATAGCAACGACAAAGTCAGATTCTTTCATCCCATCCAGATGCTGTATTGCTCCACTAATTCCAACAGCGATATAAATTACAGGAGTAACTTTTCTACCACTAGTCCCAATGACTCTATTAGGGGTTATGTAAATAGACTCATATTTTTCACTTAAATGAAATATTTTTTTTGATACAGGTAATGATATACCTATTTCAGCGTTGAGAAGTTTAGCTAATTTTTCTATAAGTTTTATATTATCCTCTGGATTTGCTTTGATACCTCTACCAAAGCTCACGATAATTTTATAATTCTCAAACTGGACAGGATTTTTGACAAGTTCTTGTTTCAATACTTTTATTTTGAGATCCTGTTCATTAAACTGAGGACGATATTGAGATATTATTCCTGTCCTTTTTGTATCTTTTATAATAGGTTGAAAAGCTCCTGGAATGATACTGCATGCTTGTGGATGAAATTCTTTTTCAATTTCGGGGTTCTTGTTATCAAGACACAAGATTGTAGTCCAAAGAAATCCCGAAAAATCAGGTCTGTACATCTCTAAGGTTTTTTTATATGTAATAGTTTCTCCTTTTGTTTTATGTTGATGTTTAATATCTAAATCGCTTATTACCAGCTTATTTATATCCGAAGCAAGACCAGAATCTAATTCTGCCAATACTGTGGAAGATAGATGTCTACCTATACTATCTGCTAAAAAAAACATATATCGAGGTTTTTTAAATGCTGATACATATTCTGGTGAAATTTCCCTAATAGAATTGGGATCCGTTGCTATCTGAGATATTATTTTGGTATAAATTTTATTAATAGGATATTTTAAATTTGGATCATCTACATATATTACAGCATCTGCACCATAAGATATAAGATCTTGTGATAAATCCTTTATGCCATCTCCCAAATGAATAGCAATAACTTTTTCATTTAAATTATATTTTTGGTTAAAATCGTCCATCAATCTTCTTGCTTCTCCTAACATTTCGAGGCTAGATGGAATCAATTCGTTGTTTAGAGATTCAATTATGACAAATAGGTGTCTATATCTTCCTTCGTTATTTGTTGTATGATTATTTTGGACTTGGTTTATTGTAATCATTTCATTTTAGTCCTTTTATTTTTGTATTAATTGAAGTATTTTTGTTACGCTGTTTATTATACCTTCACGATCGTGGCCTTCTATTAATTCAGCTGTCCTAGTTGTTCTAGCTTTTGGAATCTTTTCAACCTTATGAACTATTGTTGGAGATCCTGGTAGACCCACAAGTCGAGGATCTAATTCGAGTTTCTTGTGATCTAGAACATTGAGATAGGTTTTATAACTCTCCGCTCTTTCTTTTGCTTCCTTAAGATATTTGGAGGAAGTTAATCGAAGTGAAATAGTATCAAAAGTTGCTTTGTATGAAGGATCTATTGCAATAAATACAGGGAGCGGTGCTTGAATTTCCTCTACTATATCATAAAAACCTGGCAATGCAACAAGTCTTTTAGCAATAATATATCTTTTATTTTGATCCACAGAAAAATCAATTACATTACCTAAAAAAGTAAATCCCAATTTCCATGCAGTCTGTGGACCTGTTTGACCTGTTTCTCCGTCAGAAGCACGATGTCCAGAAAATACGATATCCATTTCCTTCCCACTGTTCATTTTCTTAATACCTTGTTTTAGAACCTCTGCAGTTGCTAAAGTGTCAGCACTAGCAAAGAGCCGGTCACTATATAGATGTAGTTCATCGGCATCACAAAGTAATTGGGATTCCTGCAATGCGATTTCTGCCATTGGAGGACCCATTGAACAAACAGAAATGTATCCGCCATATTTTACTTTTGTATAAAATGCAGCCAGCGATGCTATGGCACTATGAGCACCTAATTTACTTTTTGTTTCTGCTCTATTTAAGGTCCCATCAGGATTATAGCTAACACTACCTTCTGAAAAATCAGGCTCTAGCTTTACTAATACAGCGATATTAAGAGTCAAGATATGTCATTTATACATCCTCATTTAAATCAGTTAAGCAGGATTAATTGACAAAATCAAGCTTCAGCTTTACTTATTTATCCTAATAACTCATATATCTTCTTATTTTTGCAGTTTTTCAATATTTTTTCTTTAGTAGTTCATCTTGGGAGAACATTTTATTTGTCAATTAGGTCTTGAGTTATATTTTTCTGGTTTATTCGAATAAATAATAATTAAATCTAATATAATTGGTCTAATTCATGAAGACAAAGAAGAAATATCCTCTTTATTATGGAGAGATAAATATAATATATCTTGTATTCATAGTTGAGCATTGCCAACAATAATAGTGACTCTTATAGGTGTCATGGCAACTGTTTTTGCAGTATCCAGTAGTATCCCCCAAATAGTTAAATCAATAAAAACAAGAAAAACTGATGATGTATCAATATGGTTAGTGATAGTATTAATAATTGGCCTTAGTTTATGGGTTGTATATGGAATAGGAATTAATGATTTAGTAATAATTATAGCAAATTCTATTGCAGTGTGTATAAATACAATTTTATTAATTTTGAAAATTAAATATTCAAAAGATCCAATAAGTTGATCATTTTTTAATTATTGTTGATACAAGACGTGAAACAATTTGCTAATGGCATTGGTTGATACATATTTATGTCTAAAAAATATTTAGATTTTTGGTATTTATTACATTCATATCTCTGATCATGCAACTAGAACTTTAAGTAGCTTGATAAAGAATAATTCAAATAATTTCAACCGTCTTGGAAAAATGATTTTTATTTAATAAACAGAATAATCTTTCAAGTAATATTAAAAATAGTTTTTTATTTGAGCTGTTATAAAATGATCTACAAATTTCTACAATTATGTTTGATTATAGTAATATGTGAAATTATCATAGATAGATGCTATTCTTGATTAAGAACGAGAAATTTGTTAAAAAATAAAATGATAAGTTAGGATTTTTAGGCATAATTTACCATTATTGGTTTTTCTTCATGATGAGATTTATCTTCTTGGTGCTTTTCTTTTTCCCTTTTTTTTGGCTTGAGTGCTTCTTTTTCTGGTATTTTATTCATAAAGCACATAATACTAAATATAGGATTTCATTTATTATAAGGATTCCAGTTAAAACAACAACAATGTAAAATTATTTTTATTATTATTCCCATGACTGATAGATTTAGAGCCTTACCTTACCCAAACTGAATCTACAATATAATATTACAAAGTATTGAATTTATTTTAAACAAGTTTCAGAGGATGCTTTATCTCTACGATCCATAATCTATGCATTACAAAAATTGTTATCTAATCTAATTACCTTTTAAACATCATAATAATAGAGAAATTGTTTTAGTTTTGATTTATCAATACCTATTTCATCTATTTCTTGTAATTTTAGAGTAATATATACATCTATTAATGGTCTTTCAAAACATATATTCAAATATTTAGAATCGCTTTTCAAGAACATTAACGCTTCATTTAAACTGGATGGAAGCATCTTTATTCCAAAACTTGCACGTTTATGATCTGGCATCTTGTATATATTTTCATTAATTGGATTGCCTGGATCAATTTTGTTCTTAATTCCATCCAATCCAGCAGCAACTATTGCTGAAAATGCAAGATACGAGTTCGCTGAAGGATCAGGAGCTCTAAATTCGATTCTTTTTGATGAATCATTACCCTTAGCATTTACAGGTATTCGTACTACTGCGGATCTATTACCTCTAGCCCATGCTATATAAACTGGCGCTTCGAATCCTGGGATAATTCTATAGTAGGAATTAACTGTGGGTGTAACAAGTGAGGAAAGAGATGGAGCATGGTCAAGCAGGCCTCCGATAAAATACCTCCCGACCTGACTTAATTCTGAATAAGTATCATCTGAATCATAGAAAATATTTGAATTGTTTTTAGCAGAAGTAGATTTTTTCCAGAAGCTTACACTAACATGCATTCCCGAACCATTATCTCCCTTAGTCGGATCTTTGTCATCGAAGATAGGTTTGGGCATAAAGTTTGCAATCTTATTGTATTTTTTTGCTACATTTCTTACAACATCTTTATATAATTGTACATTATCAGCAGTTTTTGTAAGAATATCATGCATAAAATTTATTTCAATTTGACCACTACTTGCTACTTCATGATTGAGATTAGTTACCTCTATAGAGTAATATTTTTTTAATATTCTTGCTATTTCAAACCTAAAATCTATTAATGAATCCTGAAAAGGTGTAGTATCATAACCTGTCTTTGGACGTATAGGATATTTTCCATTTCCCACTTGTTCTGATGATAAAATAGAAACATTCGTTGGATCCTGATTTGAATATATACTTTGGAGATGTTTTTCTCTTGGTTTAGGATCTTCACCACGTCTCATCATAGATAATGTGTCTATATTATTAGAAAAAATTATCTCATCAAATATAAAACATTCCACTTCTGCACCGACTTGGCATGTAATTTGATTCATAGCTAAATAGTCTTCCATCATTTGTGAAACATATCGAGGATCTCTTGATGATCTTCCTTGGTTCAATCCTCGATATACGTCAGCTATAACTGTTGTTATTTTATTATTTGACAAGTTGATCTTTCTTTCAGTGGTACGATCTGGAAGTAATAGCATATCCGATTCATCTATTGTTGAAAAACCTTTTACCGAAGACCCATCAAGGCCTATACCTGTTCGAAATATTTCATAAATATGACTTTTATCAGTTTGAAAATACTTAGCTAAAAATTTGCCTATGACATCTGTATATCTTATTTGGATAAACTCTATTGCATTAGAATCCTCAACTTCATTGTCATTATATTCGTTAGATTCATTTTTAAAATTTGATTTAGTGGGAGGTTTATTTATATTCATACTGATTTATATAAATCATAGAATAAAAATTTTCATAACATAAAATTTCATTTGTTAACATTCTCTAAAACAGATTTATACACTGCCTTTGATAAAAAATAAAATAATAAAGTTTTAGTTAATCCCCAATGCAGTTAGAAATTACAAATTCATAACAAGGGTTATTTAATTTAGAGGGAAAAAAAGGTAGTATTGATGATTTTTACTTTATTGCTATTTTTCAATATGTTTTAGACTTGAAGAGACTATAGCAGATAACATTTTTTATTATTAATTCACTTAGTAATTATATTATTTCGAATGTTATTCTACATGATGATTTCTCATTAACTGGTCATAAAATCTTACTGATTTGATATTAACAAACTCAAGTATTCCATATTTTGATAATTCTCTACCAAAACCACTATTTTTGATACCACCAAAAGGAACTCTTGGATCTGACATAACAACATTATTAACTGTCACAATTCCAGACTGTACGAGCCTAGATAGTCTTTCAGCCTTATCGAGATCTTGTGTCCATATACTAGCACCAAGACCAAATTCAGAATTATTTGCAAATCTAATTGCCTCTCGTTCGTCTTCAACAATTGTTATTGGAGCTACAGGTCCAAAAGTCTCCTCGTCAACGACTCTCATTCCAGGAGTAACATCCTTTAATATTGTAGGTTTATAAAAATAACCTTTTCTATCCAATCTTTGTCCCCCTATCAAAAGTTCTGCTCCTTCATTAATAGAATCCTGAACTACTTTATCTATAAATTCGAGACTTTCGAGGCTTACTAATGGCCCAATATCAGTTGCTTCTTCTAGAGGATCTCCTATTCTAAGTTTTTCAGTTTTTTCCACAAATTTTTCCATAAATTCATTGGCTACTTTTTTTACCACAAAGAATCTTTTACTTGCTATGCAACTTTGACCACAATTTATAAATCGACCTTTTACTGCCCCTAATGAAGCTTTTTCAATATCTGCGTCTGCACATACGATAAAAGGATCGCTCCCTCCTAACTCTAGTACACATTTTTTCAAAAGTGATGTAGATTTTTTTGCGACATTGGAGCCTACCGGTACACTTCCAGTAAATGTCACTGCATCTACTTTCTTTGAATCAATCAGATATTCAGCAACTGTTGAATTGCCAATTACAGTTTGAAAAACTCCATTTGGTAATCCTACCTTTTTAAAGATCTTTTCAATTTCTAATCCGCATTGCATGGTTGCACTGGCTGGTTTTAATACAATTGTATTTCCTGCTATTAGTGAAGGAGCAGCAAATCTTAATGCCTGCCAATATGGAAAATTCCATGGCATTATGCTTGCTACAACCCCAAGTGGTTCAAATGTTATGAAACTTTTTCTTGCGTCAGTATTAACAATTTCATCTGTCATGAAAATTTGCCCGTTATCAGCGAAATACTCCATAGCCCATGCACATTTCTCTACTTCAGTTTTTGATTCTCTTATCGGTTTTCCCATTTCGAGTGTTGAAATTTTAGCTAGATGATCCTTGTTCTTCCTAAATTCATTAGCAAAAGCGTATAAATAATCAGCTCTTTTTTTAAAATCGTCTTTCCATAGAACAAACGCATTTTTAGCATTTGTTAAAATGTTATCTAACTGATCATATGTCATATTTTCATATTCGTTAATAATCCCTTCAGTAGCAGGATTGATTGTCTTAAACTTTAAGGACAGCATACAATAAAAATCGTCAGAATACTTATATAAATCGTTGTAAAGATTCGAAGATAAAATAGGTTCTTTTTATTGTTATTAAATTTTTGTGTGTATTTATCATTAGCTTACAAAATAACCGCATTTGATTTAAAATTTAGAAAAGATTGTGTCAATATTTACTTTTAGGTTATAGTCTTAATATTATATATATTATATAATTAACAATTAGGAAAACTAAATAAGAAATAACAATTTTGTCTTGATATAAATTAGTCTGAAGAGGATGTTATTATAAAAGTTAATATAAAAATTGCATTATGATGTTGAAAAATATCACCAAATTCGTTGTTTTCTTCAAAGTTTGTTTGTTTGAATTCTTTTTTTGTGAGTTCAAAATATAATAATTAAGTGCTTCTCTAGAGAAATATTGATTCAATCTTTAAGTGAAGTAATAGCACACTAGATAAACTCATTTATATAATATATAGTGGGATGGTAAGCAATACAACAGCAAATATTCGGTATGGTTAATCATTATAATATTATGAATTGATAGCGAAAATTTTTATGTGATAAAAAGATATTAGGATATAAATCCTTTTTGTAATTCTGATCCTTTTGTATTTGATGCAATATCTGGCTTTCCAAATTGTTCTGCTATTACCTTGTACATATTCAATTCTTGCATAGATAGCGGTCTAATCTTCTTCATAGCATTCTCAAAGTGAGGCATATGAATTTTCAATTCTTCTTTGTGTTCTTCTGCCTCCTTTGGATCTTTATACTTTGACACATGCTCACGTAAAGCTAACATGACCGCAGCTGATGACAGAGATGCGATATCTGCTCCGGTATAACCGTCTGTTTGTTCTGCTAGTCTTTCTATATCAACTGATTTATCCAAAGGTTTCTTTTTTAGATGGATCTTTAGAATTTGTATCCTTGACTCCCGATCTGGGGGTGGAACATAAAGTAATCTATCAAATCTTCCTGGCCTTAACAGTGCAGCATCTACAATATCGGGTCTGTTAGTGGCACCAATAACTACAACATTTGTTAATATTTCTAATCCATCCAATTCAGTCAGTAATTGACTAATTAATCTTTCAGTAACATGAGAATCTCCAAAATCACCCCCTCTTTTTGGAGCTATAGCATCAATTTCATCAAAAAATATGATGCATGGTGCTGCTTGCCTAGCTTTCCTAAATATTTCTCGAACTCCCTTTTCGGATTCTCCAACCCATTTTGATAAGAGCTCGGGACCTTTTATGCTAATAAAGTTGGCTTCACTTTCATTTGCTGCAGCTTTTGCCATTAACGTTTTCCCTGTTCCTGGCGGCCCATATAATAAAATCCCTTTGGGAGGCATAGCATCTGCAAATGTAAATATTCCCTGATATTTTAGGGGCCACTCTACCGCTTCTTGCATCTCTTGCTTGATGGATTCTAATCCTCCAATATCATCCCAACTAATGTCTGGTACCTCAACAAATACCTCTCTCATTGCAGAAGGCTCCATTTCTTTAATAACATCCATAAAGTCATTCATAGTGACTATAATCTTGCGTAGAGTATCACTAGGTATACTTTCAGATGACAGGTCAACACTTGGAAGGATACGTCTCAGGGATCTCATTCCTGCTTCTTTGGAGAGAGATTGTAGATCGGCACCTACAAATCCATGAGAAATATCGGCTAGTTTTTCTAGATTAACATCTTCTGCGAGTGGCATTCCTCTAGTATGTATTTGTAATATTTCGAGCCTCCCTTCTCTATCAGGCACACCAATTTCTAATTCCCTATCAAATCTACCAGGACGTCTTAATGCTGGGTCTATAGCATTAACTCTGTTAGTAGCACCTATTACTACTACTTTACCTCGAGTCTTTAAGCCGTCCATTAGAGATAACAGCTGAGCAACTATTCTTCTTTCAACTTCGCCGGATACCTCTTCTCGCTTTGGGGCTATAGAATCAATCTCATCTATAAAAATAATAGATGGAGCATTCTTTTCGGCTTGTTCGAATACATTTCTTAATTTCTCTTCCGATTCTCCATAGTATTTACTCATAATTTCTGGTCCGCCGATCGAATAGAAATTAGCGTTGGTCTCATTGGCAACTGCTCGTGCAAGTAATGTTTTACCAGTGCCTGGAGGTCCATGTAATAAAACACCTTTGGGAGCTTCAACTCCTAATCTTTTGAATAATTCAGGATGCCTTAGAGGTAGCTCTATCATTTCTCGAACCCGAGCAATCTCATTTCTGATACCACCAATATCTTCATAGGTAATAGATGGGACTTTTCCTTCTTGAGTAGCTTGTACTGCCTTCGCGCTATCCTCCGAAACTGTAACTTTTGTAGCATCATTAATAATTATAGGTCCAGACGGATCTGTTGATATTACTACAAGATCTATTCTTTGGCCCATTACACTAATAGGAATAATATCGCCTTTGGTCATTAGTTGTCCATTTAAAGTCTCTGCGAGATATTGTTCAGCACCTATTATTCGAAGTGGTTCTGTCGGAGCTAAGGTTATACTTTTAGCATCCCTTGATTCAACTTTTCTAACTTCAATAGTATCACCAATACCTACATCGAGTTTATTTCTGGTATAACCATCAATACGAACTAAACCAGTTCCCCTGTCCTTATCCCTTCCTGGCCAACTCAATACTACTGCGTTTTTTCCAAAAGAAGATAATTCTACTGCATCTCCGGTCATAACATTTAGACTTTGAGCTGCCTCTGGATCAATACGAACAATTTTTCTACCTATATCACGTTGTTCTGCTTCAGCAACTTTTAGGGTAGCTTTACCATTTCCTCTACTGGTCGATGATTTTTTATTAGCATTATTATCAGTACTATCAAAAGACATTTTATTAACAATTATAAGAACCTGATACTATTTATTAATTATTTTATTGTACTTGAAATTACCTTTTATTAGAATATAATAGTAATTGTCGTAAAATAATTCACAGTTTATTTATTCATTATAATGATGATAATACCTTTATCTTCAAATGTAATTGTTCCCAATCTATTAAAAATAGTTTACTCTTATCGGACGAGTTATTATATTTTTGATTCTAAAAAGCTTCACTAAATGAAAAAGTATATGATTGTTATAGATTATTAAATCCTTAATTGTATAAATTAAATTATAATAGTTATTTGCTCTAACTTATTTTGCGTATTTCTTGAACATTTTTCTATCAATGAGTATACCATCATATCTATTTAATTCCAATTGTCTTTAATTTGCATTAATACTATATATATTATAGTAATTATATTTTTATAGATGAATAAATTTGCCATTTCAAATATATAAAATTATAATTTTAAATTAAGATATACTTACATGAAGGATATCATGCAAATTTATAATAATTTGTAAAGCAATAATTGTATTTAAAGAATATTGGTCTTATTTATAGACATATTAATCTGGAAACAATGATAAAAGTAAAAAACCATGTGATAGAATTATTTACATAGTATATTACTTTTATTTCTTTCCATGTTATGTATTTGTATTATTGGTCAGACAATTTGTGTATATTCTTTAAGTCACACTGTCAAAAATATTTATCAAATCATTATTAGTAGTATTTTTACAATATCTTGTTATTTAAATTAATTCACAAATAAATTGTTAATACCGTCTACTACTCAGGTTTTTGCAGGAGCTGTTTCTTTTGATTGTGCTTCCTTGACACTATTATCTAATATACTATTAATTTTATAGTTAGATATCTTAGCTCTAATATTAAAGATTCAGTTTTGTTTTCTGAAATATCAATTTTATGTTTCTTGAATAGATTTTCATTTCTTAGTTTCTATATATTTATTAATATAAGGATTTGAACGCAGTAATTTGATATCACAATCTTCAATATATATATTTAATATATTACATTAATAATTTTAAAGGTGGTGGTCCTAGTGCAAAAATCAATAATATATTACAATGATCAGGAAGTAAAAGAGGATGAAGTAAATATCTCCAATGTGACTCTCAATAATGGATATAAACTTTGGATTGACTTAACTAATCCTACTAGTTTAGAGCTTACTAAGTTACATGAAATATTCAGGATAGACAAAGATGCAATAAAAAAAATTGAACGTAATTCTAAAAGGCAGCAAATCCTGATTTTGGATGATCAAAAATTTACTATTTTACTTCAATTAAAATATAAGACTCTAAAACATTTAGAAACACATCCTATTTACTTCTTTGTAGGAAACGAATGGCTAATAACAATTCATTCTGAAAATGTAGATCTTTTATCACAAGGACGGAAAATGTTTTTAAAAAATAATAAAATACTGGAATACTCTATTGACGCTTTGTACTATAGCATTATTACCAGCATAATAGATTCATATGAGCTTCTAGTAACTGCAATAGAACTTAAACTACTTGATTTTGAAAAAGACGCTCAATATAAGCCTTCTAAAGCGACTCTTACACATTTCGACCTTCTTTCCAAACAATCAATTATGATAAGAAGATATTTTTGGCATGCCAGAAATATAAAAAATTATTTAAAAAATACCGAGCAAGATAAAGAAGATATAAAATATCTTAATGTGGTTTATGATGATATTAATCAATTAATTGACATGGTCGAGTCATATAGAGATACAATAAATTCTACAAGAGAATATTTTCTTCAAGTATTTCACTGCAATTGAATGAAACAATGAGTGTATTAACCATATTTTCTACTATTATACTCCCACTTTCACTATTGATTGGTATTTTTAGTATGGAAGGATTTAATTTAAATAATCTTACCTTAATCCCGAGGCATTTTGGTATACTGGTAGTTGTTATGGTCACAATGATAGGAATTTCACTATTTCTTCTTTGGAAAAAGAATTGGATCTTATCCAAAGATATGAAATTAAATAATGAAGATGAAACTGATAACGATCACCATCTAAATATTAAAAAAAGAGATCGGTGAAGTTAACGAATACTAAAATAATCCATTATTTTAGACAATCGAAATAAGTTAATAATTGTTGTTAATTAATAAAAAACAACTCTCTCTCTATTAGATTTATTCTTACAAGAAAATTATCCATAAAAAAATTATTTCAACCTTATACGTAATGACTATATAATATATCTGACAAATATATTACAGATTGCGTGTTTTAAATATAGCAATTGATGCAGACGGTTCACCCTCAGGTTATATTTCATGGCACAATCACTTTAATAAACAAAGCAAAATAAGATCAATAAAGCCTTCCTTAAAAAATGAGAAGTTTGGTATTCAAAGAATGGAAATGCTTGCAATATTTTTTGCAATTTCGGATAATCTTAAAGTATTTAAAAAAATAAAAAGAACAAGACAAATATTTATTATTAGGAGTGATTCTCGCTCAACTATAGAACAGTTAAATAACAAGGCTCAAATAAATGATAAAATAATTCAAAAAATATATGAATCTATTAAAAGAATGCTTGAAAAGATTTCCTTCATAATAGTATTTGACCATTTGCATAGAACAAAGAATAGAGCTGGAAGACTTTTAGAAAAGGTTTTTAGAAAAAATTTAGAATATGTAAATAATAAACATAAAAAAAAGAAAATAGAAAAGACTATCTATATATCTTCAGTATGAAGAATCTAATTTAAAATAGGAAAATACATTTAAGCTAACAAAACCATTATTGATGTATTAAACAAAGCAAATAAACTTTTAAGCTTTAGAACTATTATTTATATTGGACTATAATTAAAAACCTAGTCTCTTCAATATATTACTGCAAAAATGGATATCCAATCTCATAGTTAATTCTTTTAAATTTATTTGATACATTATAAAATATAATCATGACAAAAGCGTGAAGTTATTTCGAGGTATAAAGCATTACCTTAGATAATGATTTTGTTTTATTGCGATTCTTTGTATTGATACAATGTAAATAATTAGGATATGAAGATCTAATAAGTATCCAAATTTAAATCTAAAAACAATATCAATACAAATGTAGTAATTTCTGATAGATCTAGTACCGTACTTCATTTTAAATCGCGGACTAATGTATTATTTGTCTAAAAGATCATAGAGGATATTTTATTATTATAAGAGGCGATTGTTAAGGATTTATCAATCAATTATTTTATTATAGGTAATGTAAACCGAAACGTTGCTCCTTTACTATCATAATTATTTTCTGCCCATATTTTGCCACCATGTAATTCAATAATATTCTTACATATATATAGTCCCAATCCTGTACCAGTAGTAGAATAGGTTTTAAATTTGGAAAACAAATTAGGTAATATTTCCTCTGCAATGCCTTCTCCAGTATCCTTTACACTGACTGTAACTTGTTCTTTGTCTTTGTTTAATGCTACAATAACAAATATCATTTGGTTATAATATGTAAATTTTAAGGCATTATCTAAAAGATTGTGGATGACTTGAGACAACCTATCTTTATCTGCTTCTACAATAATATCATTTTTAGGTTTAAAGTCATATACTATTTTTGCAATTTCTTGTGTAATATTTTTGTTAACATATTCTTTTAAAACATCTGATATAACATTATTAAGATTCAATTTTGCTTTATTAAAAACTAAAGATTGACTTTCTATTTTTGTAACATCCAATACATTATCAGTAAGCCGCTTTAGTCTTTTTGCATTTCGTATTATAATATCCAGTAATTCTCGTTGATCTTCATCTTTAATTTTAGAGTACATTATATCTGTCAACCCAAGTATAGGTTGGATTGGGGTTCTTAATTCATGTGCAGCTATATTAATAAATTCATCTTTCATTTTTTCTGATTCCTTAACTTTTTGATATTGGATACTAAGTATTTCATTGGTTTCTCGTAACCTAGTATTATATTGAACACCTGATAATGCTAATCCTATAATATTAATAAAATAACTAGAATCTTTTAGAACGTGTGCCAAATTATGGGCAGTATCAAAATGATGGCCGGAATAAGACATTATAATTTGTCCAAAAATATCAAAGACAATAGAAATAATTATACTAGTATAGAAAACATCTTTATTTTTATAGATTCCATTTTTATAGAAATAATAGAGTGACAATAAAAATAAGGCTAATGGAAAAATTTCATATGGTCTATGTAAAGGGATATTATCAATTACAGACAATGGAAAAACAACAAAGAGTGAACTTACAGCTATTATAGAAGCGAATAAAGTAACTATGATCAGGTAAAATAAAAGTAATTTTGATATTTTCTTTTCCTTAATTATGTCTGAAGTTATTTGTTGTTTTGTAACTGGAGTAAGAGATGAAAAAAAAGTATACTTTATCATTGCTATAGACAACATAGCACTTAAAAATAAACGTCCTGCGAACCATGTTTGAGGGATAAAATATTTTAGAAATAATATTTCATCCATATATACATATGAAACTATAACATGTAACAAATCAATTAAAGCGGTTACGAGAAATCCAATACCAATAAAGAGACTAAATTTATCATTTAGTGTTTGAGCACGAGACATATAATAGAATGCGAGTATTCCTGCAAGTAATGTGCCAAATAATTCGATATAAAAATGATGAATAGCTGACGTTATCCATAGCTGAGAATTGACAGAAATTAGAGCAATTATTGTTAGCGAAACTGAAGGCAATATGACGTATTTAAATATATGGGCTCCCAGGTTATGATCCCCATAATTAAATACAAATGGTAAATTGAACTTCATCTTTTATTTTTTTTGTTATTTAAGTACGAATAAACTACAAATACCTTGAGAAAACCATAGATATTTTTTTGTTTTAATTTGTTACGGTTATACATGTAATATAGATTAGAAAACATCAGAAGGGATATAAGAATATCTATTTGTGAGTGAAAATTATAAATTTTAACTTATTTGTTATTTTTTATATGTAAGATATGTAATTTAAAAAGTTAAAATGACGAAATTCAGAATACTATGGAGTAAATATTGACGGAAAAGTTTTACTGTTTTTATCAGGAATTTAATGTAGTGGTTATTTAATTTATTAATTTTTTTATAGTATTTGTAAATATCTTTTTATCAACTGGTTTTCTCATAATTTGTTCTTTTGATACTCCAGGAACTATACTTAATAATTCATCTAATATATCCAAAGCTGTTATAAAGAGAACCTTAATTGTAGGATCTATGGCTTTTATTTGTTGATGTAATTGAAATCCATTCAAATTTTTCATACGTATGTCAAGTATGACTAGTAAATCATTGAAATCGCTATGATCTCTTATATAATTAAGGGCTATTGAAGGATCTGTAAAAGAAGTTACTTCATAATTGTAATCTTGTAAAAAGGCTTTATAAGTAAAAAGTATATCCTGTTCATCATCGACCAAAATTATTCTTTTATTATTATTTATTTTTTTATGAGAAAATAACCCTGTTCCTTTACTATCAATAGAAGAGCTATTATCTAAAGAATTCTCAAAGATCGAACTACTTAATTGTTTATCCTGATAATAATTTCTTGTGTCGTTAACATTTCGAGTAGTAATGGATGATAATGTATAACTTTTTCTTTTAATATTATATGTAGGATATTCCGTACTTTCTGTAATTTTATATACACCATTATTTGAAAAATTGAAATCCTTAACAATAGAAGGAAAAGATTTCAAAAGTCTATAGAAATTATCTCCAATAATGATTTCATTCGGAATAGACAAGGATGATGAATTTATCTTCGAACAAAGATTCAATGTTGATCCAAATAAATCTATTTGACTATAATCACCAACTAAAGCCAAATCTACTACACCATAATCTATACTAATCCTAAAGTTGAATGGTGGTAAATGTTGTTTAGACAATTCATCATTAAGACCATAACGTGTCTCTAAAATTTTCAAAGCACATTCAATAACCTCTCTAAAGAAATTTTCGTTTTGATCATTTGAAGTTTTAGGGAAATAAAATAGCAAACAGTCACCAATATTTTTTACGATTCTTCCATTACTGCTTTTCACGATAGCTGATACTGAATTTATAAATGTAGAATAGTATTTTCTGATACAATCTAAACCCTCCATTGTAATTGTATTTTTAGTAGAATCTACCAAATCAATAAAACCTACACAGCTCTTTATCGAGTCACCTGAAAATCTAATACCTTTTGAGGAAAAGTTTTTCATTTTTTCATGGCCCCACTAATAGTAATTCTATAAAATAAATAATACAAATCCAATCTATGGACTAAAGCAATTATGTTTAAAGCCATGAATGAAATAGCGTTATCATTTATAAAAATTTATTTGCCTAATAGGGGATTTTCGTTGCAGAGAGAGCAAAGAGCAATCCCTGATAGTAAATAAAGCTAGTATCATGACTATTGATATTGTATTTTATTTGAACAGTGAAAACTAGGTATTTGAAAATATTCGTTTTGTATTATATATTTTATTAAGAATAGATAAACAATTTAGCATACTATTACAATTAATTAAATAGATAGTAACTGAATTTTTCGGCGCCGAAAAATTATCAGCTATAACGAGTTAATGTATTTTTAGTTATAAAAATACAATATAATATAAAATTGATTAGTTATTGGCTATTTGTTTTCTCATTAATTCTCTTATAGTAGACCAAAGGTAAAGGATATCTTTTTACTTTAAGGAATTAGTATACTTTTTTTATTATATGTTTTATAAATGAAACAATTATACACTTTATTAATACATAATTTAATTTCTTCCTAAATCGAAATTAAATTTTAGTTACATAAACTATTTGCATATATCGTTAGACATATAATATAAATCAAAAATATTTAGTGGTAATTAATAATATTTAGTAAAGTAATTTACAATTTATTTAAATAAGAAAGATATATTATAAATTATCCATTATTCTTATCTATAATCTTTAGAGATTGATATATCGAAAAATAATGAATAAACGAGCAATCAATTTTACTTTAGACTAAATCATAAGTTGTCATTAGAAAGAAATAAAATATAAAATCATAATTTATAAATACATACCAATAGTATACCAATACACTTACAATAATATTGAATCAATCTCACTGTAAATCAGCTATATATTTTGGTGTCTATATACTAGAATTTTATAATAACGAAATAACTATCATCTATTAGGTATTTTCTGAAATACTTTGTCCAAACAAAACTTTATGTTACTCAATTATTAAAAAAATTATTATATTGAAATTGTTTTTCTACTTAAATTAGAATATCCGATATTGTGTGAAAAGTGAAGATCTTAAGTTCATCTTCGATGTGGTAAAAATAATAAAAAATTTAATTATTCATCCTCCTATTAGCATTATAGAATTAATGTAAGGAATTCATATTTGTTAAGGAAAAGTGACGTCTTGCTAAAACATGAAGTGAAAGATGAGGAAGATTGGGAAAAGTTAGATGCTAATTTCATCTAAATAAAGTAGACTCAGAATTTTATATTGCTGTAGGAAAAACTAAGAGGTGGAAACTTATCAATCAGATATTGAACTATAAAAGATATTATGTAGGCAGTAGAAAAGATAACCTCTAGATGGAAGACGAAAGTGATTGCACATAAAATTTTTTTAGCATAAAAATAACTGGAACTGACACACTTCTGACCTATTTGTTGTTATACTACGTTTTTCAATTAGAATTAAATGAAAGTTAAAAAACTGTCATACTATCTTAAAAATATTCCATCGGGGTTATGGTATAATACAATTTGTTTTTTGATAATTTATATATGATAATTCTTCCTATTAGAATAAATTTAATAAATATTTTATTATTACCTTAACTTTTCATATATTTATCTTGGAGCATTTAGTATCATCACTAAAAATTTAGAGAAAAGTTTCATTTCTTATATTTGTAAACTACTCCAACAATTTAACAGAATAAAGGTTTATGAAATAGATATCCTATAATATAATTATGACTTTTCCTCGTGGATATCAACCACCCAAGAAGAAAAATTTGGACGATAAAACAGATTTATCTAAGAGTTCTAATATTACAAACAAGAATCAAAATGATGAAATCAATCCTATACCAACTACTATTGGTGAAGCAGTTAAGGAAGTCTTAGAGACAGGTAAAGAAGTAGTTATTGAAGGTCCACAAGTTGCTGGAGAACTTACAGGTGTAAAAGAAAATGGACGAGAAGGAAAAAATACTGATAAAATAACCCAACAAGCCCAAAATGATAATTCTGAAGTGCCTAATGTCCAAAAAGATTCTAAATTAGAGATTGATGTGATTGAATCCCCGACTGAAACCAGTTTGTTATCAAAAGAAGAAAAAATAATTGTCGATCCCAAAGAATCAGAGACGGATAGAGAAGCTACTATAACAACAGTAACTACCGTACCGACAGAAGGAGTGAATGTAGAAGCAGAGACAGAATTTAGGGTTCCTTTAAAGGATAAAGAAGAAAATCTAGAGGTAGAAACTGATGTCAAAGTTAATTCTCCCCCTCATACTAGTTCAGCATCGACTTTAGAATCAAGAAACGGAGTTGAAAAACCTGATCTTTCTCACATGAATGAAGTAAGTCAACAAAAGAGCACCGGTCGATCAGAATTTGATAAAGAAACTATTAATCCCAAAATACTATTAGAAAAAGAAGAACAACAACAAAAAGTACAACAACAAAATCCAAGTGATTATTCATCTAATCCGTTTATTACATATTCGGTCTTTTGGCAAAATATTATGTCAAACTGGGTGAATTTCTATGATGAATATCTAAAAAATATGATAAAGTTTAATGAATTATGGTTTGAAAGGTCTACGAATGTCAGATCAGGTTCACAACAAGAACAATAATCTTATTTTTGATTACTTTTCTGAAAAGAAATCGTTAAAATCTTTACCATTGATGCTTATATAGCCCTCCTAAATGATTTATTTAACCAATATAAAATACAATTGAAGTTGGAAATGGAAAATAGTGATTAATATCATAAATTAATATAAATGAAATGTAGCCATTCTCAAAATTTTTCTAGCTCTTTTAGCTTTTTTAATATTATTTATTAGTCATATATAGAGAACAATTAAAAATACTTACAAATGATAGATTAATACATACATTGAACAAATAGCTTTAAATTCCAATAAAATAGTATTTCCTTAATGTAGAGAGAACATTGGAATAACAGATTTTAAATATTAAAGTTAGATATTATAATATAATAAACTGGTCAATAAAAGATAATAATATTCTGAGATTAAATTTGTAGATAAAAAAATCTACTCAAGTAGGTAAAGGTTCAACCATTGAAATATACCCTATGTTATCTTAATTATATATTTTATGAGTTACAAAAAGTATTAATGTACTTCTTTTTTGGCACATGTATCACAATATTTTTCTATAAGGGTAACACCGTCTCCGACGTCAAATAATGCTTCTTGTGTAGCCATTCCACCACAAGTGATGCAGAATTTGGTCTTTCCATTATTATCAATGAATGATCTGAGCGTTGAAAATACTTTTTCCATTTTATTGATTTCCTCTCCTGAAAATTGAATCTGATGTTAATAGCGATACTGGATTTATACCTATCACATCAACTATGAATATATTATTGTTATTCATATCATTATATTAATTTCTACGGTATAAGAACTTGCCTAATATTATGCTAGTAAAAGATAATTGTTATGGATCTTAAATCATAATGATCAAGTTAAACTCTTGTATCCGAGTTTAACCTGTGTTGTCCATTGGTAATTAAATACAAATTCTTTCTTTTAATTTCATAGATAACCACAACATTGAGTTAATTTATTCTATTCTATGGTATTAGATTTCAATGAAAATAAAAAATAAGTGATAGAAGAATACTTGTTATTAAAGAAGAGTATTTCATGCCCCATGTTCCATACTCGCAAACTCTTGTTTTGCATTACAAATTTCAGTTTTGATCTTCGAATCAAATTTAAACTAGTTAGTTGTTAATCTAGAATAAATTTTATATAACTTTATTACAAACGGCTGTATTCTAATAACATGAGTTTTCCGAACGATATCGATCCTTATAATTTCTTTAGACAATTCTTTGGAGGTAGTGGAGGACGTAGAAGACGTGAAGGAAGAGGTTTTGGTGGTTGGAATTTTGATGATATATTTAGAGAATTTGATGATATGAGAAGAGAAACAGAAAGAATTTTTTCAGAACAGTTTAAAAATATTGAAAATAAAGTTCCAAAAGACCTAATTAAAGAATATGATACACCTGAAGGGGGAAAAGTTAGAGAAGTGGGTCCAATAGTGTATGGATATTCCATGACCATAGGACCTGATGGGAAACCGAAAATACAACAATTTGGTAACGTTAAATCTTTTTCGAGCAGAGGATCCTTTGAACAACCTTCTCTTTCAGCAGAAAGGGAACCATTAATAGATATCTCATCTACAGATAAAGAAGTTAAAATTGTAGCAGAAATGCCTGGAATAAGTAAAGAAAAAATAAAAATAGATGCATATGATAAATATGTAGAAATAAAGAGTGAAGATCCTAATAGAAAATATCATAAAACAATAGAAGTTCCAGATGATATCGATATAGAGAGTGCAAGATCAAATTATAACAATGGAGTTCTTGAAATAACATTCCAAAAAAAAGAACAACAAAAACCAAAAGGTAGACAAATAAATATAGAATAACCAATTGTCTTAACAATACTAAAACCTTTTTTACGATTTTTTCCTCTTATTTCATACTTGGCGAAATAAAAATAGAGTATAGCAATTCTATAGCCTTTTATTTAATATAATTGTGGTAGTAACCATAGAAGAATTAGGTACAAGAACAATTTTATTGTCGCTGGTTTTTAGTTTGGTTGAGATTAAACCGATATCATATATTATTCCTGTGTTACTAAATGCAGTAATTTCATCTCCTAATTTAAATGGCCTAAGTAAGGCCAAATATAATCCTGCGATGATATTTCCTATTATATTTTGAGAAGCAAATCCTACAACTAAACCTGATATAGTTCCTATTGCTGCAGCTACAACTGGATCATTACTTAAATAAGAAATTATAATTGCTATTACTACGATTGCACCTACAATCCTCATGAGAATTTTTATAGACTTGGAAGTATCTTTTAGATAATCATAGGTAAGATCATGAAATGCATTACTAATAACTTCTATTACAAAATAGCCGACTATTGAGACTTGTATGCTCTGTAATAGCATAATATAATCCTTAGAAATTATAGGCTTTAGAAAATACTGTATTGTAACGAATGCTATTGTAAATATAATACCTAATAGAATGATTCTTTTAAAAAATTTTGCCTTTGTTTGTTTTGATTTAGCGATATCGATATAGTTTTCAGATGACTTGCTTTCTTTATCAATACTGTCATTACTGATATTATCATCAATACTACCATTTTTTTCGTTAGAATAGTCCATACATCCATAAGTTGAGGTACTGAAATAAGTTTATTGATAATCTCAATGCATGATTAGCATACAGAACAAATGGAATTATGTAGAAGTTATATATTTTGACAATGGTATTTGTTATAATATTAAAAGATCTTCCTAACATGATAGTAAATGTATTATTTTCCATATAAAATGAATTGAAATACTCGCCGTCAAAGTCAACCTAATATTTATCCCTGAAGTTTTTAGAATCTGGTCTAATAAATTATAATATCCATACAGGAAATTTTGTTGAAATTATTTTTACATTTAAAGTTTTATTACTCTATAATTTAATCTATAATTGTTCCCATTGAATGAATGATTGAGTATATCTATAATTTCATTATTTTCTACTTTTTCCGATAATTATCATTCAAAATATAGATCATAATCCCACATGTTTAAGATGTAATAAATATTATATAATATAAAATATTATCATATTTTATATAAATTATGTTTTTAGTAAGATTCTATTATTAAGAAATTAAAGTATTATAAATCATATTGCACAAAGTTATTTAGAATGAAATCTCGAAATATATTTGTCTATACAATACTAGCAATTGGAATATTCTCTATTCCATCCTTACTGGACAACGTACAAGCTCAAACCAATTCAACAAACCAAACATCAGCACAAAATCAAACATCAGGTCAAAATCAGACAATGAGTAAAGATACTCAAGCATTAATGACAACCGATCTTCCTGAATTAAAAGATACCTTAATGACTGCAAAAGAAGCATTAGCTGACGGAAACACTGAAGACGCATTAACACAAATTACCGATGTAGAAAATCAACTGTTACTACTAAAAACACAACCATCATTTGGTAAAGATATCCAAAAAATTAAAGATTCTTTATCTAAAAAAGATAATATTAAAGCATTAGACGATCTTACCAAAGTTCAAAGCGATGTATTAAAAGCAGAAACTGAAATTTTAAAAGCCCAACTAGCAAATCCTATGCTTGCTCAGCAAAATAATGCACAAGACGATGAGGATGACAAAGACGACGGAGGAGGAGGAGACGACACCAACTAATTTTTTTTTTATAAAATGATTAATTAATTGCTTTTGCTTCGTTAAAAATTTATGAATCTTAAGTCAATTGTTACCAAATATTTTTATCAATAATTAAGAATTACACTTATTATAATTTCTATAGAACCTATTAAACTAAACGATTGTTTCAGTTTAGTAATTGTTATTTATCAGAATTTAATCGAAATATTTTTTCTTAAAAGAATCCTCTATGTACTCTGAATATTAATGACTGAACCATAATAATCTTTTAAAAGAAAAGAATAGCAATATATTGATTTAGTTATTTCTTATATGTCTTATTAATTATTAACATATAATCAAATTTTCAATTAGTTAAAATGGTATTGTAATTATACACAAGAAGATGCTTTTGTAATTACATCCATATTATTTATTATAATTATTTATATAAATAAAAACAAAATAATTACATACTAACAGCAGTACTTTGTAATAAGTATTTTTCCAATAATGGCGAGATAATAGTTGTGGTTGTAGTGTCTGATCAATACTACGGATAGTAGTTTTTATCAATGAAAATTGGTAGGATTTCTTTGTTTTATTGTTGGTGCTACCTTACTCTCTTCAATAATTTGATTATACAAACTAATATGATTTCGTGCTATATTATACCATTTTAGCTTTTCTTTAAATAAAATCACATTCTTTACATAGTATTCATAGTTATTGTTTAGATTCACCAGAGCTTTAGAAAATTCTTGAGGATTTCTTTTTACAGTTATACCTAATCCCATTGCAGAAAATTCTTGAAAGAATTCAAGGTCCGCTGCTATGAATGGTAACCCATGTGCCAATCCGTCAAACATTACACCTGATCCTGAGCTCACTTTATATGGTAAAATTACAGCGTCTGCTGCATAAAATAAAAGGGATAGATCACTATCATTTAAAAATCCTTTGTGTAAATCAATTATTTCGTTTTCGTGAATAGCAGATATCTTAGGAATGTAATTTTCTGTATTATAATAATTCTTTGAAGAATTCATTACTATTGTCCAATTCGAGGGAATAACCATTTTGTCTAATATATCCCATCCTTTAGTATTGGTTCTAAATCCTAATGCCAAAATTATTCTTTTTTTCTGTGAAAGAGAAAATTTGGTTCGGGCTTTTCCTTTAAGAGTGGCATCATAAGGCATTATTGGTTCAGATCCATGATAAATTATATCCCCTCCACCTATTTTGTCTTTCATATACTTTGAAAAAACTATTCCTCTTTTACTTTTGTTTATTTTATCTTTGTTTAGATTGTTAAAAGATTTATAGTTTAAAAAATGTGTCCAGTATTTAAGAAGTTTCTCTGCATAGCTTTTTACTTTCCACTTTTCATTTTTATTTTTTGTAGGTACAATATTCATCCATTGTTTAAAATTAAATGCAGTATGAAATGTAGTCACGATTGGTATTGTACATAAATCATAAAATAAATCTATATTAGTGTTTGTCTTTTTTGGATTGAGTCTATCTAATTTGAGGCCATATAACCCATGTTCAAATTGAATGTGTACAATATCTGGTTTTACTTCATTAACTATTTTTAATAATACTGAATAATTCTTTGTATTATTTGGTGATAGTCCAAAAAAATCACCATGTCCATTTTCGTTGGAAAGGACTTGAACCTCAATGCCAAGCTTATTTAATTCACGAGTTAGGTTAGATGTATAACGCCCAACACCCCCATTCATAGGAGGATATTCTGTTGAAACCATCAATATTTTAAGTGATTTTGCATTATGTGCTGACACCGGTTTTAAGGAATTCATCTTATACTTACCTCATTATTTATAAAATAAAAGAGAATATATTCCATTTTTTTCATCTTTACTCATATAATGGACAATCTACTACTTTAAGATTAGGTATAATCTAACGTTAACAGAGTTTATTTTCCTTTATGCAAGATCATGAAATAATTGTTACTTTATTATAGTTATGGTATTCTTTCGAAGACAAATTTGAAAGTTTTTCAGATATTTTGGCTTTTTATGAAATTTATAATCTGAGGAATATTGCTACACTCAATAGTACTTGTATTTCATTAATATTATATAATATATAATTTCGTAATTTAAATATGAAGAATTATGCATATAGATATTTACATCATTGCAAAATCTTTCCATGAACATCGTTAAATTGTTGTTAATTTTCCCCTTTCCCAGAATTAGAATAACAATCTTTTTTTACTGTGTTCGTTAAAATCTTATGGATTAAAATGAGTAATCTTGCATATAAAAATAAACCAAACGATGTATGTTTTTATTGTTCTCATACTTACTCAGTTCATTTCTTACACGATGAACACGTTTTAGAAAGCAATGAGATTAGCGACACTAATTCGGGCTGTAGATATGTTAAGTCAGATGGTCTTACTTGTATTTGTCCTGGATTTAGGTCTGCAAATACAAATTATAATAATCAATGATCCTAGTATAAACAAATAATTTAAAGAATTTTTAAAAGGATGCTCTATTCATCAATATTTTTTGTATGATTAATTCGACTGTTATATAATATAACGATTATCTTTAATAAGATCCTTTATATAAGTACTTAAAGAGTAGAGCCGCTTCAATGGGATTACTAATGTTGTGACTATAGATATCTCACAAATCATTTGACTATAAGTATGATAAGTAATTAAATAATTCAAAATCAAATTGAAAATATGTATTAAAATTTATTATTTCTAACCCCAAATGTAGACAAAAAAGTATCATTAACCAATCTTTTACATTCATATGTTGAATTGGTAATCTTTTATCGCTAGATCTACTATTCAAAAAACTATTCTTATCCTAATCTTTATTTAGCTAAAATTTTTATTAAATCTATGAATGATCTTATCCACAAACGAGGAATCATAGACATTTTATGCGAGATGTCTTTTTTATCTTTCCTTAATTTAAACTAGAATATCTCTACACGTTTGAGGTAACGTTATTTTGACCAAATTTAAGATACTATTTAAAAAAAATATATATAATTTGTTTTTAATTAATTTGTTTTTAATTAATAGGCATTAAAAATCACCAAAACCTCCTCCATCAAATCCCTCAAAACCTGCATCACCTCCACTGGTAGTATCCATTTCACTCATTCCACTATCACTACTATCAGCAGTTGCTGCTGAATCTTCTGCTCCTGCCGTATTCGGATCTACTTGCCCTTCGGTTACTGCACTCTCTGCAGGATTCATTGCCATTCCCATAAATGACATCATAGAAGCAAAAAACATCATGTTCATAATTCCTGAAAATAACATCATTGGTATCCACATTCTGTTAGAATCCATAAAACTTTGGACTTGAGATTTATCTCCAGTTTCATATAACTGTTGTAGACGATCTGATTTTTCAGCTAATTCTTGCTTCTTTGTATTAAGTATTTTCATTCCTGTATCTGCTATATCAAGTTCTATTTTCTTATTACCAAAGAAACCTTTCTTTTCATTCTTGATTAATATTTTTTGGTTAACCAAATCATTTACAATCAGCTGAACTTCATCCTTAGATAGTTTGGTAACTTTGGAAATACTATCTATTTTTTTCATACCTCTAGCTACTGCATCCAATACCATAAAGTGGTTTGGGCTTTCATTGAACCTTTTAGTAGAAGACATATATTATAATTTTGGTAAAAGACTATTTAAATTAAATGCTGTCTTAATTTATAAGCACTATGATAAGAATAATCAAAAAATAATTATTAATTTTGATAGTATTTTTAATTTCTTTTTTGTGCATTTCACACTGAGCGTAAATCTCTTAAATTTATCTTGATCAAATTATAAATCGGTGATATTGCAAGTATTAAAAAATGGTTTTTTCCTTTCTTATCTCTTGATTTCTTGCTTCTCTATGATTTTAATTTCATTTGTATTTGAATATAATTGATCATTATAATTTTTTTTGAATGAATGAGGTATTATTGTCAAGCTTGCAAAATTGGAGAACTTTGAACGAATTACCATTTCAATATCATTTAACAATAGAGATACATCACCAAATCTTTTTCTGCCATCTAGTTCGATATGTACTTCTGCGTGTAATGCCATCCCTGTGGGACGAATTAAAATTGATTTTACATTTATTATTTCCCCTGCGAATCTTTCATTGATTAATTTTTTTAGTTTATCTGAGACGTTTGAGTCTTCACAGGAATCTACCAATATAAATGAAGATTTTTTTAATGACAAATACGATACAGAGAATATATAGGCTGCAATTATCATTCCTCCAATAGCATCCATTTGTGGGATTCCGAATTGTGAAGCGATTACTACACTTAAAAATCCAATTATAGAAGCAGATCCATCCTTTATCGAATTTTTGGCATCTCTCTTAAGTGAAACGAAGTTATATTTACTTGCTAGTTTTCTCATTTCAAAAGCTCTATATATTGAAATAAGACCGGCGGCGGCCAACACTGCCATCGTTAGATAAGGTTGTCCCATTTCTGTTGGATTTATGAAGGCTTGATATGAAGTATAAAATATCATGGCTCCAATTATTATCATACCCATAGCAGCCATTAGAACAGCAAAACTTTCTACTTTCTGATATCCATATGGAAATTTTTTATTTGGGGGCCTATGAGCAATACGCAAGCCTAGTAAAACTAGAAAGGATATTATGGCATAAGAGAAAGAATCTATACCAACTGCTATTGCAACTATACTTCCTCCCAAGTAACCGATTGATAACTCTGAAATTCCTATAGATAACAATATAATTATAGAAATCTTTGCTATTTTTTGACCAGCAACTAGACCCTCATTAACAATATGTGTGTTAAGAGTATTTTCATGAAGAGTTAACTGGTTTTTTCTCGATTGATCATTTTTTAAATTTTTTTTGGAAGCTATTAGACTATCCTCAGGAATTAGACTTCGGATATCTACAGCGTAATGACTGTCCAACTATTTTATTAAGATATTATGGATTTAATAATATATAAAGCATTAGGTTTGATCTTATTTTATATATTTTATCTAATTATAAGTCTTATTTTCACAGGGTATTTATCCTATAATAGAATGGACTGGAGGTAGATTGTATTTATTTGCTATTAATCAAAAAAATTCATCAATATTGAAATAGAGTGAAAACCGTATAGTTTAGTATATGGGTAAACAAATGTCAATATTCCACAATCTTTATTTAAAAAATATGCACGAATCAAAATTTATTTTGTTTACTTTCCTTATTCTTATAAGTTCCTTGTTTTATATTAATGAGAGTTTCGCAATTAATGAGAACAATAAAAAATTAATTTTGAATGGTTCCTCACGTCTATTCGATAATGACAATAACAATACCCTTGTTTCAGGACATATATTTTCAAAAATAACAAATATTACAAACAATAATTATGATTCTGTCTATGGCCAGATAGCTGCGATCGACAATAAAGTGTATGTTGTATGGCAGGAATCTGTTACAGATAATTCAAATGAGAAAAACTATGAGGTGTATTTAAAAAAAAGTGAAGACCAAGGAAATACATTTAGTAAAGCCATTAACTTGAGTAACAATAGTGGATTCTCTGAGCATCCCCAGATTGCAGTATCTAAAAATGGAATATTTATTGTTTGGGGAGACAATACCAACTCTAATAATACTGAAATTATGTTTACAAAGAGTTTGGATAATGGTACTACATTTGGCAAAATAAAAAACCTAAGCAATAACTCCAAAGATTCTAATAATCAAGAAATATCAGTTTCTGATCAAAATGTGTATGTTGTATGGCAAGATATTGATAAGACTGATTCTTCCAGTAATAAAAAAAATCTAAAAGATAAAGAAATTTCGTCCAGTATTAGCTTTAAAGGGAGCACTGATAAAGGAAACACATTCAATGATGAAATAGAAATAACAAATAACACCTACGATTCATATCCCAAGGTTAACTCGTTCAAGAATTATGTATATGTTGTTTGGAATAGTGAAAATAAAAGTAGCTCTAAAGATTATACAAATACTGGTTTATTTTTTATAAAAAGTTCGGATTATGGAAAAAATTTTGATAATAGCATCAGACTAGTTAATGATAATTTTGGAGAATCACAAATATCAGTTGTTAAAGATGAACTAGTTATAGTTTGGGGAGGATTACATTCAAAGAGTATCAATAATATATACTTTGTACAAAGCGAGGATAATGGTGTTACTTTCAAAGGTCCGTCTATAATTCTTCAAAAAGATACTAAACCAAACTATAACAATTATTCTGATCGAATTAATAATCCTTCCAATGTAGAGATAGCCAACGATGACCATTCATACGCAGTATGGCAAGATATAATTTCACAAGAAAATCAGGATATTTTCCTGGGTAATATAAAAAATAGTACTCAATCAATTAAAATAATAAATTTAAGTAATAATTCAGGTATTTCGGAGTGTCCTTCTATAGCTATTTCTAATAATAATATCTATGTTATATGGGAGGATTTTACACCTGGTAACCATGAAATACTCTTTACTAAAGGAGCACTTAATAGTAATTACAATTAAGCGTTACGTTTGCACAAAATTAGCATAATTTTTAATTTAACTTTATTTTTTCTGATAAACATTACAATCGAGTGTCTTGGAAAGTCAAATCTTTAATTGTAACTAGTTTGATTAATTCACCATTTGGATTCGTTTTGATTTCTCTCCATGTAGTTATAGGTAAAAGGATATGAACTAATGAGCAAGTTTCCATAATAATTAATTCATTTGTAATGAGTTCAATAAGATTTTCTAGAATAGGATTATGTCCCACTAACAAAAGTATATCAATGTTATCGGCTATTTCACTAATTACACGTATGTAATGATTTGCATCGGTTCCATACAGCAACTCTGATAGATGAATATTTTTATCATAACCAATAGATTCTGCTAAGAAGTTAGAAGTATCTTTTGCTCTCTTAGCAGAGGAACTAATTATTAAGCTAGGAATTAATTTATTATTTTTTAAGAACTTGGTCATTTTATAGATATCATATTTGCCCCTATCACTAAGTGGCCGCATCTTATCAGGGACTGATGTCTCCTTTGCGCGTGATTTAGCATGACGAAGAAGTAATAATGTTTTCATAAATCTTCTTTTTTATAATAAGATAAATTTCTATCTAAAAACTATTATTCTTTTACAGGTAATATAAAAGAAGAATTGATCTGAAATATTGTAACAAATCATTTATTAATTATCATAATTCATTTTTAAATATTAGAAATATATTTTTTATAAAGAATTTTTTTATTGCATTTAAATTAGATTATTAAAAATTGTATTGGAAATAGGTTTCACATTCTTTCATACTATAAGAAATTAAGTTACATTTTTAAACAGATCAATTTTGATATGGACAAGTGCAAATTATTGATTATTTTATCTTCTATATTTTCTTGTAATTTGTTAATATGGGTACATCTTATTCTTTTTCGTATGGAAAACAATTAAGGAAATATACTCCAATTTTTTAATAGTCCAATAATAAGAAAATAAAATAAATATGCATATGTGTTACCTATTATTGCTACTCCTCCTGCTCCTATTGCTACTAATTTTTCTGTATTAAGATATTCCATGGACAAATTGTATCTATTTTTGATTAGCCTTCCCTACTCTACTCTTATTCCAATTATTATCATGATAAACCATCTTGATTAGAAAGAATGGTATATTGTACTTCCTTTACAATTCCTATAGTTGTAGTTTGACGGTGATTATATAAAGAAACAAACTCAGAAGAATTAATAATCATAATAGCAATGATAATCAACCAGACTTCATCTTCTTTATTTGGAAATCTTTAAGAAACTTACTTATCTCAAGATGATTATACAAGGAGGCCTTATCTCTTCGCTTAACAATTCTTTTTATCATCAATGGTAGCTATTTTTTTGTCTAGTTTTTGCTATCCTCATTAAAAGTATATGTAGTAAATAGAAAATAATTATAACTGTTTAAGTTTAAATTAATATGAAGAGTTAACATTTGAAAATTATTGCAAGTCAGTAAATCATATTTTTAACTTGTGATTAAGAAAATAGGATATTTTATTTTTTAAATAAAACTTTATTCTGTTATCCCTTGAAAAATATAAGATGGTTAAAAAAATAAAGATCTCCTATCATCTTATCTGTTTCTATATAAATAACTAACAATTGTTCCAACCAAAGTAAAGGATCCAATTAATGCGGCAATAAATACAGTATCTGCGACTGATGCCAGTGGTTCACCTATAACTGCTACGAATATTGCATAAACAAGGATAATAAACCCAATTAAAGCAAATAGTCCTAAAATTATGGATTTAAAACCATTGTTATCTTTTTGATCTCCAAAGGAAAATGTTTTTTTAAGTAAATTTTTTCCTTCTTTTCTTGCTTCTGTTAAAGATCCTGTTATTTTCCCAGGAATTTTGTCATTTGAAGGATCATTTTCAAATCTTCTTTGATCATTAAGATGATTTGTTTGTTGGTTGA
Source organism: Nitrososphaeraceae archaeon (assembly GCA_025924135.1). Taxonomy (GTDB): domain Archaea; phylum Thermoproteota; class Nitrososphaeria; order Nitrososphaerales; family Nitrososphaeraceae; genus TH1177. The sequence continues at coordinate 38,665 of JAICEO010000003.1, forward strand.
CCTCAGATGCTTGGTCTACTTTACTAGATGTTACACTAGAGGAATCTATTTCTTTATAATCATCAGAAATTGTTGATTTATCAGACATATCAAATACTAATACATTTGAAGTATAAAAGGTGATTCTATAACTAAACAATATAAACAAACTTTTGTAATATTCTTGGTATTGATTGTTGTAATTGGTTTCCTATTCATTTAATGCCCATTCTTTTGCTTCTGGTAGATGAATCAACTTGTGTTAATAAAGGTAGCCTAGTTAGATTATAACTGTATTATTAAAATTTAACCAACTTTTAAAAAAGGTGGTTTCAGATAAAAAATTAATCATAGATTAGGCTTTTCAAAGTCAATTTATAAATTAATAGTAACTTTTGCTGTTCAACTAATGCAAATTTAGTATTAGCGTAGGATATATTTTCGATAATCAATTCTAATTCTATAATTATAATTTGCTCTGTAAGCAATTAGACCTATATGGAATTCAAAAATATCTATATCTATCAAAAATAAGTTATTTATGCCATTATCATTAATTTAGATTTTTTTTCTGATAAAAGCGAATTAACTTTATTTCTTAGATCACTCAAAAGAATCGGTTTATAGATAACAATCTTTTCAATTTCGGCAATATTTTTTTTAAGGCATTGGATGTATTCTTTATCTCCTGTTATAAAGCAAAATAAGAGATGGGGGTCTATATTTCTTAATTTTTGATACAAGAGCATGCCAGACATCTTGGGCATTTTCAAATCAGAATTACATCAAAAGTATTTTTTCTAAAGGTATATAGTGCATCTACTGGATCAGTATAAGCATTAACCTTATATCCATCATGTTCTAAAAATAATTTGAATAAGTTATTAATATCTGGATCGTCATCTATTATCAGTATTCTTCTCTTTGACAATTTAGCATCCCAGCACTTATCAAAGGGCAATATCATATTTCAATATTAAGGAAATTTTTATTGTGTATATATTATTTTATATTAATTGGATATAAAAATCAAATTAAAAATACTATATAATATAGACTTTTTTTTATTGTTGAATTAAGAAATTTTGACCTGATTTTTACCTACTTTTTCAAAAATGTATTTAGAAAAGGATTTGTGTTTGGTCACATTTTTTATTATACTATATGACAACTATAGATGTTTTATAAAGATATCATAAACAAACAAAAGGGTTTAATTTACTAAAATGAATATTTGTTTAAAAAGTACCTAAGAGTTAATAAAAGTCTAAATGAGTGTGTATAATTTATGTATTTATAATTATACATGTCAACTAAATTTCATGACAGAAAAGAGGCAGGATTATTGCTTGCTGAAAGACTAAAAGTATATACGAATAATAATAAAAATAAAAATATCTTTGATTCAGACGTAAAAAATGGATCTTATTTTCTTGTTATGGCCATTCCTCGTGGTGGTGTTATTTTGGGTGATATAATTGCCTCAGAACTGAATATAGAGATGGATATTATTATATGCAAAAAAATTGGGGCACAAAATAATCCTGAACTTGCAATTGGTGCTGTAATGGCTGATGGAAGCTATATCATCAATGAGGAGATAGTTAACAGAATTAATACGTCGGAGGAATATATCTCTAAGCAAGTAGAAATTCAAAAAAAAGAGATTGAACGTCGATTAATAGAATTTAGAGGTAAAAAAGAATATGATACTAATAAACTCAAAGACAAAGTAATCATATTGGTGGATGATGGCATTGCAACTGGAGCAACAATACTTGCTGCTGTTAAATGGTTGAAAGACAAACATTATTGTAAAGGACTGATTGTGGCGGTACCTGTAGCACCACTAGAAAGCAGTATATTAGAAAAACTTAATCAAATTGCAGATAAATTAATTGTTATATTTACTCCATATGACTTTGCTGCAGTAGGACAATTCTATGAACACTTTGATCAAGTAAGTGACAAAGA
>JAICEO010000004.1 GCA_025924135.1 Nitrososphaeraceae archaeon
CAATATGTACACCAGGACATTGGGACACCCACGTTCATATGATATCTCCACAACAATATGTAGATGCAATTAGTAATGGCATTACTACCATGATCGGCGGAGGTACTGGGCCAGCTGACGGAACAGCTGCAACAACTTGTACGCCTGGGGTATTTAATATTAGCCGAATGATGGAAGCAGTTGAAGATATCCCAGTAAATTGGGGATTTCTTGGTAAAGGTAATGATTCTCATCCATCACTTGCTACGCAATTAGAGCAAATCGAAGCCGGAGCCTGTGGATTAAAAGATCACGAGGATTGGGGTACTACTAATGCTGTTCTGGATGCCTCTCTTCGTGCAGTGGATGCAACTGATACACAGTTAGCAATTCATACTGACTCCATTAATGAGTGTGGATATGTTGAAGATACAATAAATGCAATAGATGGAAGAACAGTGCATACATATCATACAGAAGGAGCTGGTGGTGGACATGCACCTGATATTATGAAAATAGCAGGAGAAGAATTTGCTCTTCCCTCATCAACTAATCCAACTAGACCTTACACTGTTAACACGGTCGATGAGCATTTGGATATGTTAATGTTCTGTCATCACTTAAATCCTGCAGTAGCTGAAGATGTTGCCTTTGCGGAATCTAGAATTCGAGCAGAAACAATTGCAGCGGAAGATGTTTTACATGACGAAGGTGTGTTGAGCATGTATTCTTCAGATAGTCAAGCTATGGGTAGAATAGGCGAAGTGGCTATTCGTGCATGGCAGACAGCCGATAAAATGAAGAAGATGAAGGGAAAACTCGCTGAAGAAACCGGAGATAATGATAATATCAGAGCAAAAAGGTACATTGCCAAAACTACTATCAACTGTGCAATTACCCATGGAGCTGCAGATGCGCTAGGTTCGCTAGAGGTCGGCAAATATGCTGATCTGGTAATGTATCCGACAGCATTCTTTGGCGCAAAGCCAAAAATGATATTTAAAGGAGGTTTTATCGCTTGGTCGATAATGGGAGACCCCAACGCATCCATACCAACTCCAGAACCTGTTTACTATCGACCCATGTTTGGAGCATTAGGCAAAGCAGTAAAACGAACATCATTGACTTTTACATCTAAAGCAGCAGTCGATCTTGATGTAGGTGAAAAACTTGGATTAGAGAAGACACTCTTTCCTGTGCATAATTGCAGAAATATTGGAAAAAGTGACATGGTCTGGAATAACAAGACCCCTGAAATTAGCATAGATCCTGAAACATATGAAGTTAAACTTGATGGAAAAATTGCAACTGTGGATCCTGCAAAGGAACTAGCGTTAGCACAAAGATATTTTATGGCATAGAGATAAAAAAATATCTCTTTTTTTTTTATTTAGATATATACTCCTTCTAAAGATTATATCTTATGTCTAGTCTTAATCATGGAGTTTGGAGACCTATAGCTGAGAATGTAGAATTTAATGCACTAGAATCTAATTCTCAGGCAGTAATGGCAGTTGCAGATACAGTAAGGACCACTTTGGGGCCAAAAGGTTTGGATAAACTCCTAATAGATCAAGCGATGAATAGGCACGTCTCAAATGATGGTGTAACCATTCTTCTCTCCTTAAAGGCAATTCATCCCGTAGCACGAATGATAGTAGAGATAGCAGAAAGACAGGAACAACTAGTAGGTGACGGGACCACAACCGCAGTAGTGATGGCGTCAGAAATGATAAAAGAAGGTAAGAGACTTATTAAAGAACTTGGAGTTCATCCTACGAAAGTAGTTGAAGGTATAGAAAACGGCGTAAAACATGCATGTAAAATTTTAGAAAAAGATGCCAAAAAAATATCTCTTGAAGATAAAGAATTGGAACAAATTGTAAAAACCTCTTTATCTTCAAAATTAGATGGAATTACCTTATCAGAGTTAGTAATTAAATCAATTAGAACAGTAGGAAATAATTCATTATATAATAATAATTTTGATTTTGATAAATCTATTAAAGTAATTAGAAAAATTAACGTTTCTGACACTGTTTTCAATGGTATTGTTTTGGAAAGAAAACGTATGGATCAAGAAATGCCTATGCGAATCCTAAAGCCTAAAATTATGATCGTAAAACTTGATTTAAAACCTGTAAAAGAATCTTGGTTGAAAGAAAATAATCGTTATGAAGAAATTTTGAATATGGAAAATGATCGGTTACTAAAATCTAAAAAAATTGTAAATGAAATTATGATTACTGGTGCTAATACTCTTCTAATAGCTTCTCCAGAGGTGGATGAAGTTATAGAGAATCTCTTAGTTGCCAAAAATATCTTTGCAACAAGAATATCTTCTGATGAAATAGAATTTTTATCTAGATATACTGGTGCAAAACCCGTGCGGATGATAGAAGATCTTAAAAATAATGGTATAATTGGAAATGCTGACTCTATATACGAGGATGAAGATACAGGACTTATATATATCGAAAATGGCTCTGGCAAGAATATAGTTACAATCATTGTCTCTGGAACAACAAAGGAAACTTCTCTTGAAAGATGGAGGTCTGTTATAGATGGTGTCAATGCTTCTGAAGCTGCGTTGAATAGAGGAATAGTTGCAGGTGGAGGAGCAGCAGAAATACATGTAATTGAAAAGTTAAAGAGTCTACGATTGAAGGGATTAGAACAAGTAGGGCTGGACGTTGTAGCATCTGCATTGGAAAGTATAATGAGACAGATCCTCACTAATGCTGGATTCAATGGTTTGGAAAAAGTAATGGCAGCAAAAGCATCGAAACCAAACATTGGAATAGATATTGACTCAGGAGACCTCGTAAACATGTTTGAAAAGGGAATCCTTGATCCTCTATTGGTTAAATTAATGGCTCTGGAGGCTGCTGGAGAAATTTCAAAATCAGTTTTAAGAATAGATAGAAATCTTGCTGCAGAAGATCTTAGTCAGCAAAGCGTATCGGAAATAAAGAGATAAACGATGTAATATGCAGATCCGTCATTGTGTTGAAGAAAATAATGTAGATGAAAACTTGATTATCAAAAATCCTAAAGAAATTAGACATATAATAGTCCAAGGAGGTAAAATAAAACAAATGTCAGGTTTTATTGATCCTAAATCTCATCTTAATCTTGACTATACTTTACATCGTGTAACCAAATGTGTAATAGCAACAAAATTTGAAATAGGATCTAAATTGCTTTTTACTGGTTCGGGATTTATCTTTGCTATGGTAACTAAATCTCATTTTGAACATTATGGATATATAGATTATACAAAAAATCTTACGGAAATGATAGATAAAGTTAATGATTTACGAGCCTCAAAATCCCTTTATACAAGCAATCTTAAAAAAAGTGATGGAGATAAACCAAAAGTAATATGATAATTGTTAATCAAATTCTAGGTAATATCAGTCAAAATTCTAATCTTAGAAAAAAATATGAGGAGATGTTAAAAAATAATCTTTGCGAAAAAGTAGGGATAACTAGAATGGAATCAGGAAAATTAAGAATGAGAAAAAGTACAGATAAAAAAACTGATGTTGCTTTTATATTTGAGCATAATCCTAATTTAAGAAATAATGATGTAATTTATATGGATGATAACAAAATGATATTGCTAAGCCTTGAACCAGAATCTGTAGCTATAATCACCTTAAAAAGTTATGAAAATAAAGAAAATATTTTTCCACTCTCAATTAAAATTGGACATAGTCTTGGAAATTTGCATAGACCTATAAAGGTAACAAAAAATCAAGTAATTTTTCCATTGCAAGCTGAAACAGAACTAGAAATGCTACATAAGATGTTTTCACCATTTAGTCAATTCCTAGATATTAGAAGTGAGAATATGATCTTTGAACCAGATGAGGGATCAAATATTCATGAGCACTAGATTTAGTAATAAATTAGGAAGAATTGATAACATTAATACGAATCAACAGGCTGATGATACTTCAACTTCTGTAGATTCACTGCTAAATGAAGTTAGTATGCTTCAGCTTGGAGATTCATTCTTCCCTACTGGAATGTATACTACGTCAAGTGGTTTAGAAACATTATTTTATGATGGAAGAATCAAAAGTAAGCAAGACATAATTGAATTTATAACAGTTTGTTTACTATATCAAATAGGACCTGCTGATTGTGCGGCCCTTTCTAATGCATATAATTTTGCGAAAGAAGAAAATATTTCTAAAATAGTAGAAGTAGATAATATTCTGTTTTCAATGAAATTAATAAAAGAGATTCGTGAGGCTTCAACAAGGTCAGGAAGACAACTTTTGCATTGTTTATTAAGCTTTGTTCCAGAGAATACTTTAATTTCTTCTTATTATAATTTAATAAAGAATAAGACTGCAAATGGTATATATCCGGTTGCACTAGCACTCGCATCAAATGGTTTACATATTAAAAAAGAACGTGCATGTCTCATTTTATTATATGGGTTTACAGTTAGTATCACTGGTGCTGCACTTAGACTTGGAATTTTACAACATATAGAAGGACAACAAGTTATTCATGAAGTAAAACCAATTATGACAACTGTTATACACAACAATATAAATAGACATTTCTCCCATTTATGGCAGTTTAGTCCTAGTATCGATCTTGTTCAAATGAAACATGAAAGAATGGATTCAAAAATGTTTATTACATAAAATAGCATTCATTATTTTAAGATGACTTTTAAAAGAATTCCTAGAGTTGGTATTGGTGGTCCAGTAGGTTCAGGTAAGACAATGTTGATAGAACAATTTGTTCCATTATTAAGTCAAATAGGATATAGATCTGCTATTATTTCCAATGACGTAGTATCAAAAGAAGATGCGGATAGAATGAGAAGGAATTTAGCATCAGAAAGAGGACTTATGCCTGAAAGTCTTGTAATTGGCTTAGCCACAGGTGGATGTCCACATACTGCGGTAAGAGAAGATCCTTCTATGAATCTCTCTGTAGTTGAAGATATTGAATCAGCTCACAATCAAGAGTTAGATTTAATAATAATTGAAAGTGGTGGAGACAATATTACTACCACATTTAGCCCTGCACTAGCAGATTATTTTATCTATATTATTGATGTGGCTGGAGGAGATAAATATCCACGAAAACGTGGTCTTGGGATAGAAACCTGCGATCTATTGATAATTAATAAAATTGATCTAGCACCACATGTAGGAGCAGACCTCAAGATAATGGAACGAGATGCAAAATTAATTAGAAAGGATAAACCTTTTGTTTTTGTAAACTGTAAAACTGGGGAGGGAATTAAAGAAGTAGCAGATAATATCGTAAAAGATGTGTTATTTGATTTACCACCAAAAATCAACAAAAAACTGAATAACTAACTTGAAAGAACTAGAATATTTTATTCCAGATGATATCCCCCAAGAAGTATTATCTTACGAATCAGATCTTAGTCAACTAAGTGTAGGAAAAGCAGGAAAATTAGGGGCTCTATTTTTACTACTAGAGAAAAATGATAAAGTAAATAAAACAGTTATCAAGGAACAATATTCTAAGGTACCTTTATTTACTCAAAGAGCTCTGTATCTTGAAGAAAGCCTTCCTTCTATGGCCTATATCTATATCATTTCTCCATCAGGGGGAGTACTACAAGGAGATCGATATAGGATTGATATAAAATTAACTAAAAATGCAATAGCTCATATAACTACGCAAGGAGCTACCCGACTCTACAAAATGGATAAAAATTTTGCCACACAAATCTTGAATATCTCATTAGACAGTAATTGCTATTTTGAATATGTTCCTGATCAAATAATACCTTATAGAAATTCAAGATTTTATCAAGCTGTGAATCTTAATGTAAATGATGATGCAACATTGATATATTCTGAAACCATAGTTCCTGGTCGAATGGCTATGGGCGAATATTTTGACTATGATGTATGTTATTTAAAGACTATAGCCAAAAACCATAATGGTTTATTAAAGCTTGTTGATACAGCGTTATTAGAACCAAAAAAAAATCAATTAAAAAGATTTGGGCTTCTAGAAGCATTTAATATGTTCTCAAACATGTATTTATTACTTCCATCTAAGTATGTAAATATTTTAAATGAAAAAATCAGTGAAGAAATTATTAAATATAATAAAGTAGTAGCAAGGTGTTCAATATTACCTAATGATTCTGGAATAATAGTAAGAATGCTAGGCAACATGATTGATAATATCAAAGAAGTAACTCACCATATACTTAAAATCTGTAGGCAGGAAATTCTTGGTGCTGACTTTAGCGGTATTAGGAAGAATTAATTTATAATTTATTGAAATTTATATTTATAAAATAATACGGATAAGTTAATTTTTATTTTGTTAGCTATCGTGATATAGTCCAGAATTCTGTAATTTTGAGTCTATGGTTTAAATTATCTTTGTGAATCTGAGCATCTACTTTGCTATCAAAAACTTTATCACAATCTAAACACCATGATGTTTGTTTTTTTGTACTTTTATCGAATGCATTCAATTGATATAACACTTATCGAATGTTAAATAATCATACGTTATTTAAAAGTTGAATGAAAGAAATTATATAATTTGCAAGATTTCTTTCGACTCATCTTTAAATTTTAATTATTATGACTTTCCATAGGGCTTCACTGTTATTAGTATTGATGGATCATATGATAATTTGATTAATAATCAACCAATTATGTATTAGATTAACTTAATATATTTATAATATGAGCACATGAAGGTATCTATTTGCAGAATCCAACTAAAAACCTAAAAAAAACCGCAAATGAATCAAAAGCAGAAACAACACTCATGATGTTACCATCAGATGCTAATCCTAAAGGAAACGTATTTGGAGGCGTTATATTAAAAAATGTAGATCTTATAGCAGGTATAGTTGCTAAAAGGCATGCTAATCAATCAAATGTTGTTACTGCTAGTATTGATAGGATGACTTTTATAAAACCAATCTTTATTGGCAATTCTTTAATTCTTGAAGCAAGATTAAATTATGTTAAACGTTCTTCTATGGAGATTGAAGTCAATATTTTTGCTGAAGACCTTGATTATAATATACGAGTACATGCAGGACGTGCATATGTGACCACAGTTTCGATAGATAAATATGGAAAATCTATGGAAGTTCCGCAGCTCTTATTAGAAACAGAAGATGACAAAAGACGATTTAAAGAAGGGGAAGCCAGAATGATGTCTCGTCTAAAAGAAGCGGGGAAACTATAAGAAAACAATATCAAATAATTTTCAAATTTACCAAATGCCTAATTAACTTCTTATCATCTTTTTTTTCATAATACTTAGTATATTTATGATTAAGAGTCATTAATTTAATCTCTAACAATCCTCTAAAATTTTTTATAATACTTCTATAAAACTAAATAAATGGTAAAAAAAAATGATGATATGAATAAGTTTTTTATGATTGGGAGCGTTTTTATTTTGTCTTCGGTTCTTCTCTTATATGGTATAGGTACCTCTGAGTCAGTGTATGCTCAAGAAAATACTGATTTTACAGCAACACTTTCGGGGAAAGAAGTAATACCTCCTGTTAAAACTGATGGAACAGGAATAGCGAATTTTGAAGTAGGTAAAAATTCACTTTATTATCAAATAAATGTATTAAATGCAGGTAAAATAATCTCTGTCCAGATTAATAAGGGTGCAGTTGGAACAAATGGGGATGCTATAGTTACCTTAATTGAATCAGAAGATAATGATGTGAATTTAATTGGTAATATACCAACTCTTTCTGGGGTTACTTCTACAACACAGAGTTCTAGCTCCTTTTCTGCTAGTGGAAACGTGAATGTTGCAGATTTTACAGGCCCATTTAAGGATACAACAATTGCTGATCTGGTAAAAGCAATGCAAAGTGGTGAAACTTATGTAAATGTCCAAACTGAAGATTATCCAGAAGGGGAATTACGAGGACAAATATCTGAAGCAAATGAAAGGTAAGAATCAACTAGGATGCCGAATTAATTTTATTGTAATACTATGTTTCAAGACTTGTTTGAAGATAAAATAAATAATATCTCATAACAAGCACAAGTCGATTATATCAAAAAATAGATTCTTTGATTGATTTATAGGATATAACTCTATTTTTGGATTTTATTTTATTTTATATAAATATCTAAATCATATTATAAAAATATAAATTTTGTAAATATAAAATGAAATAAAATATACATAAGATAAAAAGAAAAAATTGAGTATATGAAATCTTTTTGATAAAGAAAAATCAAAATGAAGAAAATTAACATAAGGAAGAACAAGTAATTATCTTGTAACTAAAATATTAAACAAAAGTTAAGTATTATGAGTTCGAATATATAACATGGTAGGTGATCAGAGTAAAAATAAAAATCCAAAAATAAAAATTTATGATGATGCTACATTAGAAAACATGAAAAAGTATTATGGTATAGAAGATCCTACAGACCTACTAAAATTTATAAAATTAAATGGAATAAATCACCCTGATTATTATGATATATATGATGATGACATTCCATAAATATTCCTCTGAATTCTTTTAAACTTAATCCAATTATATTCATTAAATATAGCCTTTAATTCTAGTGTAAAAAACACCAATCATTACATGAGGATATCCGATTAATTCGTTTTCTATTACATCTTTGTTATATTCTAATATTAAGATCAACAAAAATTCAAGCCCAATACAAAAATATTATTATATCAAGAAAGGATTATTATTATTATTATTATATGTCATTTGTATGATATAATGAGAATTTGGAATTACAAAATTCTTATTGTTGTTTGTCATTTCTTCTATTGCCACTACTTGTTTACCTCTACTTTTTCAGAATCTAGCTTTAAAATTGGGAGAGATAATATTATTATAGTAATTCCTGCACATAACCATGCTGTCATATAATTAAACTCGCTCACAGTAAAGGAAAATATAATCGGGATCCAAAATGAACCAAATAAAGATATACCGTTAACATAGCCTACTGAAAGAGTATGATATTCGGAAATAATATTTTTCGATTCTCTTGCTCTAGCATATATGACGACAAACCCAATCGATAAGAATATTCCAGAAGTAATTAGTGATATTGTTATGATAAATATAGAATTAGTTGAAATTAACATAATACTTAAAGCAGATAGCATCGCTGAAATAAACAAAAATTTCTTTGCATTCTTGAACCTATCATATATTTTGCCTGAAATTGGTGAAATGACTATTCCAATTATTAGGCTTAAACTTCCAAGAAGGCCAGCAATAATTGGGTTAATATGTATCTCTTCAATTAGAAATAAAACAATAAAAGTTAATGTTAAACTGGCTCCAGTTTGATATCCCAATAAAGTAATACCAAGAATTATTAGAGATTTATTTAATAGTACATCCTTTAACTCGCTAGATTTAATTTTGAAATCTTTTTTATTATTTTCTTTTAACAATCCTATTCTCATTATTAATACGATTGCTAAGCCCAATATTCCTCCAAAGATAATTGATAGTCGCCATCCTATGATTTCAGTAAGTGCCACCCAACCAAAAATCCCCAAAAGTGCTCCTATGGCATGACCTGAATTTAATAATCCTATACCTAAACCCTCGTTTCCCTTGCCTAACTGGTTTGAAATAAGTGTAACACTTGCTCCGAAAAAAAAAGCCATTCCAGCACCTACGACAAATCTTGAAATAGTAATTTGTATTGCATCTTGAGAAAAACCCGAAATCAGTGCCATACTTGAAGATAATAATATTCCAATTATGCTGAGCAGTTTAGGACCGTACTTTGCTACTAAAATTCCAGCAGGAACTTGGAATAATCCTACGCCAATGAGAAAACTCGTCGTAATTAATCCAAGTGTATTTATATTCAAATTAAAATCTAATGCAATAAAGTAAAAAATCGACGAGATATTGAACCAATTAATAGTGTATTGAATCCTAGCTAATAACAGGGTAAAAATTACTTTGGAGAAAAGAACAGAAGAAATTTTCATTCGCTAATCGAATTCCTACAAGAAGAATTTGTGAACATCGACGTCGAAAATGGTTATATTTATTCTACATACAAAGATACTCTCTAATTTTGAAATTTGAACTGGATGAAATGTAAATACCACTATAATTTTCATGATACTTATATCAATATAATCTTAAAGTTAAAGAATAAAATCAGGATTTTACAGAAAGAATAAAAGAACAAAACGAAAGTATATAGTTATGGATGATTCCTCTAAAATAAACAAAAAAGACAATTTTAATAAAAGCGATCCTTTTGGACTTGGAATACTTTTCTGGGAAAAGTATGTTTCAAATTTCCTTTCAATATACAACCAATTTATTCAAGATACACAAAGAATGAATCAAGTTTATCGTGAATCAGCAGAGATAACTAAAGAAATGGGAAGTCTATATAAAGAATTGGCCATACGCATAGAAAAGATGAATAATCTTTATCGCGAATCAACAGAGATAACCGAGCGAATGAGTAAATATTGGATCGACAATATATGGAAAGCCCTCTTACCATTTAGAGAAAAGGAACAAAAAGAAATAGATGAAAAAGAAAAAAAGAGAAAATAGAAAACTAAAGGAAAAATTATAAATTGAAACCAAAAAAAAAGAGAAACAAGGTTCTTCTTGTTTTTAAAATATTAATCCAAAATTTTAAAGGAGTTTATCATTTTATGAATTATACTCAAATACTCATAGTATTTATCAGGAGGAGTGCCAAATGAAAGAACATAAACATTGTTGCCATCTGAAATTATATTATGCTCCATTATTAATTTTATAATTGCTGGGTCTACTCCTGCTAAGTATGAGTAAGATAGTTTTCGCCCATTATGGTTATCGATCATTGTTGAATTATTTGAAATTAATTGAAAATCCCTATATTCATTTTTGAATTTTTTTAGAGCATTATCAACATAGTCATCGAATGTTATATTCTCTTGTAATTTGTTTTTGCTAATAAGAAATTCTTCTTGCAGTAGATCTTGAGAACCTTCAAAAGGTGTTTTAATCTCTATAGTACTGGAAATATTCTCCAATTCTGGATGTAATTTATTCTCAGTGAGGACCCATGTCGAGGGGTATTGTATAGAAAATTTAAGTTTTGAGTTGTTATATGTTAAAAATGAAGTAGAGTCAGCATCTATTGCAAAGATCCTAATATTTGGATCTGCCTTATTTATTAATAAAAACATTATTGTTGTCATGATTATAATGGAAAACAAAATTCCTGTTATTTTCATTACTGAAAATAGACCAGGCCTTTATTTATAATAACTTATTATTTTTAAATAATAAAATAATTTTTTTTCTATTATTCCGTATAAATAAATATTAACCTATAGAAATTCCGATAGTTACTTTTTTGTGAAAGTTTTATTCTAAATGCTTATAACTTATAAAATGCTAATATCAATAATGTTACGAAAATATTCGTTTTACTCCTTTTATCTTGCTCTTAAACTGAGACTCTTTCGTTTAACTCGAAGAAAACAAAATCACCCATATACCGTATCATCATCATAGAATTGCTTGAAAGTAATAGATCTATTATTTGAACTTTTAAACATGGCTTATTAAAATTGTGAATAACCATATTGAATAATTTTTTTTCTAGTTTATGATAAATTAAATGATAGAATGATGTGATACCAAAGTGAGTAATATGAGTTATTATGATATCATTTTCTCAAGCAAAATAATAATTATAATCTTTAAATGATATTTTTTCTACGTATCTCTATATGTCCTTACAAATTTGTACAATAAAAAAAATACCGATTAAATTACATTTTACACTTATCATCGTTTTTTTTCTTATTTCCTGGACTCTGGCAACAGGATTCATGCCTCATTATTATCCCAATTTGACGAATTTACAATATTGGACCATGGGAATAATTGGTTCAATAATGTTATTTGTTTCTATATTGCTTCATGAGTTATCTCATTCGCTTTTATCAATTCGATATGGTATTCAGGTCAATCAGATAATTCTTTTTATATTTGGAGGAATTTCTGATATAAAAGATGAGACAAAAGATTTCAAAAAGGAATTTAAAATAGCTATAGTTGGCCCGTTAACAAGTTATGCTTTATCTGGATTATTTTGGCTTTTTTTTATTCTAGTATCTTATATTAGTGATACTCAACAAAATATTGAAAATTATCTTAGTTTTATAGAAGGAATTTTATTGTATAGTAGTATGGTTAATCTGATAATTGGGAGCTTCAATCTGATACCTGCATTTCCTTTAGATGGTGGACGAATTTTAAGAGCAGGATTAACAAAATGGAAAAAAGATTTTGATCTAGCTACTAGTATAGCTTCGAAAATAGGCATAGCGGTATCCTTTGGAATTATAGGCTTAGGATTTGTTGCTATGGTGAGAGGATCATTTTTAAGTGGTTTTTGGTTAATAATAATTGGCTGGTTTCTTAATAGCGGTGCTCAAAGATATTTAGATCAGAATGAATTATCAATAAGAATTAAAGGTATAAAGTTAAAGGAGATAATGAATAGAAATTTTGTGGCGGTCAAACCCGATTTAAAATTGTCTGAATTAATTAAAGATTATTTTAATGTGTATTGGAAAAGTGCATTTCCTGTGATAAAAAATGATAATCAAATTATTGGTATGATCACAACAAATGATGTATCCAAAATAGGTGAAAGAGAAATCAAAGATAAAAAAGTTGTTGACGTGATGATACCCGTATCAGAATTAATTGTAATGAGTCAGGATAAAGAAGTTAACGATGCCTTAAAAGAGTTATTTCGAAAAGGAATGAGTAGGATATTTATAATAGATAAACAGTCACAATTAATTGGATTAGTAAGTAAATCCGATATACTCAATTTAGCTCAAGAAAGACAAGAATTCTTGCAGAGTTCAAAAAAAAATTGGAGGATGTAATAATATAGTATAGGCACCTATTAATATTAATTTAATATAACATAAATAATATATAATTCCTTCATCGATTTAAAACTACAGTAAACGAATAATTTCGATCTGTACAAATGATATATTTGAGATTATGTTCTTAATTAAATAATCCTATATTAAGAATCTATTGAGAAAAAAGTGGAAACATATTTAATGCATCCGAAAGTGGTCAAGGTTATTTGCCGATTCAACTATTTGAAGTTTATAATTTATATTTATATTTTTCCTAAATTATTTTCTGTGGCGAAAATATTAAGTAAAGAAAAAATTTGAGAAAAAGAATTGAACGATAGAATCTCAGATTTAAATAGAACTTAAATTTTATCTACTAAATTGATAGGAGAAGAATTCTCTTTTAACCTAATTGGAGGTTCTGAATTGTATCACTTATCCTTCATCATTAATACATTGATTTTTTGAACCAGATCATCAGTTTTGATCGGTTTTTGAATAAAGTATTCTTCCCCTATTTTCTCTGATAATAAAAATCGTGCTTTTCTGAATTCTTCGTAGAACAATTCACTAGCTGTTAAAAAGCAGATTTTTACTTGTGGATCTTTCTCCCTGATCTTATTATATAATTCAAATCCATCCATTTTTGGCATTTTTATGTCTAGAATTACTAAATCGTAAATATTGCTATTGTAAGAATTCAATGCTAAGATGGGATCATTAAAGGCTTCAATGTTGAATCCATAATTTTCTAATGCATTAGTTAATGCATAAGTTATATCAACTTCATTGTCTACTAAAAGAATTTTTTTAATATTCATTATTTTATATTCTCACTCTCCATCCTTACCGATTTTATTCGAGTTCCATGTAGGCAAAGTAAAATAAAAAGTAGATCCATTGCTTTCAAAATTGTTCTCTCCCCACATTGTACCACCATGAGCCTCTATTATATTCTTGGATATAAAGAGACCCAGTCCAGTACCTTGTTCAGACTTAGTTGCAAATTTTTTAAATAAGTCTGGCAATATTTCAGGATCTATGCCTGTTCCACTATCTTTTATACTTACCATAACTTCTTGGTTATCTTTTAATTTTTTTGTAGTAATAACTATATCTCCTTCTTTGGTAAATTTAAGAGCGTTATCAAAAAGATTAGAAAGTACTTGAATGAGTCTTCCTTTATCCGCATTTATAAGAATATTGTCTTTGCTAGGCTCATCATATACTATTCTAGTTTGATCACTTCCATATCTTTTTTTGCTTATTATCTCTTTATACTCATTTACTACGTTTCCTATTATCTCATTTAACTGAACTACTTCTTTATTTAATTTCAGGGTTTGACTTTCTATCTTGGTTACATCAAGTATATCTTCCGTCAGTCGATATAATCGGTAACAATTTCTAAGAATGACTTGAAGAAATTCCTGTTTTTTCTCATTTTCTTTTGATAAATTCTTTTGTGTCTTATTTTCATTACTGATTTTATTATAAAGTAATTCAGTAAGAGTAATAATAGGAACAATTGGAGTTCGAAGTTCATGAGCTGTGATATTTATAAAGTCTCTTTGGATTTTACTTTGTAGACTCAATTTTTGATTAGCTAAAATTAGGTTTTTGTTAGACTCTTCTAATGCTTCTTCCTTTTCTTTTAACGTTAAGATGACCTTTTCAATTTTTTCCGTCCTTTCCTTTACAAGCTCATTCAAATGAGTGTTTGTATTTGCTATCGTAAATCTCATTATATCTAGCTGTTTGGCTAAGTCTTCAATCTCTGTAGGACCTTTTACATCAATCTTAGTATCAAATTTTCCCTTAGCTACCTCATTCATTATATCTCTTAATTTTTGAATTGGTCTGGAGATAGAATTACCAAGAAATGTTGATGTGATTATTATAGCGACTCCGACCAAAATCCCACTTATAATGGTGACGTATTTTACATTCTCTAGCGGTGCAAAAGCCTCAACTTTATCCATTTTTACAACCAAACCCCAGCCGAGTTTTTCTAAATATCTTGTTACTGCCAAGACATCCACACCCCGATAATCCTTTGTTTCTGGAAAAACATTCTCATTTTTTAATAGTGATTGAATTATCGGAGTATCTACTCTATCTTTACTTACTGTCAAATTCAAGGATGCATGTGGATTAAATCTTAAAGGATTAATAATAAGCGCATCACCATTATCGTTCTTCTTAACCAAATTAATTTCACCGGTGGCTACTTGTTCTTCAAACGCTTTAAACATAGATAATAAATCTCCCAAGTCATAAAATATAGTTACTACCCCCAATAATTTATTATTAAGTATAAGTGGACCAGTTAAGTATGATTTAAGTTTCTGATTTTTATCTTTATATAATATCGTCACAATATTGTGTTTTTTTCCTTCAATAAAGTATGTATCATTTGTATGGATTGTACCCAGGTATGTATTATTGGTAGAAGCCACTACTTTGCCAGCTAAATTCAGTATAATAATATCTTCAAACTTGGTAACTACAGGTTTGATACCATTAAGTATCTCATTCATAATTTTCTGTGATGCAATTTTGTTATCCTTAGTACTATTATTATTGTTATAGTTATTTAATTCCACTTTAAGTTGATATCTGCTAGAAACTAGGTTTAGTTTTTCATTATTCTGTTCAAAAACATCCTGAAAATTTTTTTCTTTTAAATTAGCTACTATTTCAAGTTTCTTCAAGACTTCAGATTTGATTGTTTGTTCCATTTCTGTATAAGTAAAAATTCCAAATATTAATAATGGAATTATAGATATTATTAAAAAAAAATGATCAACTTAGATCCTATATTCATGGTATTCCTCAGCGATTTTTGTATATTAAATTTAATATAAAAATATATTGTTTTTAATAATTGATAAATATAATTGTAAAATATGGGGAAGATGGAATTCTAATGGTAGATTATTAATTAGAGATAGAATAATAAAGATATTTAAAGGATATAAAATACATTCATAAATAATTTTAAGGATCTGTCATTATTGAGTAAACTATTTTAAAAATTTTTTGGTAGTAAGTTTATAAAAAAAATTTAGTTTTCCAATAATACTTATTTCCTATAATAATAAATTACAATTAGTTTGAATGAGTACTGTTAATGCTTTATATGGAAAGGATAAGAATCTCTCGAAGAGAAAAAAATAATAATCTGATGATATTGACGTCAGAATTTATGGTAATGAGATTAGATAATAACATCAATTTTTTCCGAAAGAAGTTTTACCCGTTATGAATTAAATATCGGGGTAGTAAATACCTTTTTTACTTTTAATATCGGTAACATATAAAAGGAATAGATTTATGTATTGTGTCTATATAATCTATAATTAGATTTAATCCATAACAATAGCAAACTATCCAAAATTTTAATTATTAATGATAGGTAATTGGTGTATGACTTAATTTTGAAAAATTATTTTAATAATATTTTATATCTATTAACTAAAAATAATTTGTCATTGTGTAAAAAACTAAAATTCATCAAAAAACTTTACAACCTCCACAATTCAAATCTTCTGAGTGTTGTTAAAAATTGATCAAAGTATATTTTATCATTCTATCTAACTATTTCAAAAGTATCTTTAATCTTTTTGAATGAGTTAAGATTTTTGTCAAATTGGTCATCAAGAAGGGCGGCAAAAGATATTTTATATAGGTTGATACCCTCCGTCATATATATTTCATAATTTATGATATCACTGGACGCTTCTTCCATCAAAAATGGTGATTTAGTAGTATAAATATATTGAGTTGCATTTTTCTCTCCAATCTTTGTATGATTCAATGCAATCGGTTTATATCCTTCCGCTAAATTGTGGTAGTCACTTTGCTCTTTAGTATAATTTTCAAGAGAAAAATCTTCCGAAACGATTGGATAAGTACTAATTGATATTACAGGAAATCTCATACAAGGTAATGAGGAACATTCAGTTTTTGCTCCATAAAGAGAGAGTCCCTCCTTTATCCATTCATCGGTATATTGAAACTTTACTCCTATCAATGGATCATCAAAAGTTAATGAATTAGTAAGAGACTGAGAGAAAATTATATTGGTGGTAGATGCTATTAACATAAGGATCATCATAATCATTATCGAATACATAATTCCTTTTGGGAGATAGTGAAGTTCCATAATATTCATATGGTCATAATTTTATCAATATATATTTTTAAGATTTCAGAAGTTATAACCCCCTTTATAATAATGAGCTTTCAGTTTTGTAGTATTTTAGATTCAATATTTCACCTTAAATTTAACTTTCTTTAATATTATTATTTTCGAATTGTATCATTCTGAAAAGTGTTTAATGTAATATTTTATTCTTAAAATTATAAAATAACGCTTATTCTCAGTGGCTGATTTTAGTTTATTCCGTACTTAGTTTTACTAATACCTAATAATTAGAATGGTTTTTTATTAATACATGAAGGATAGTTTGTAATCTATCAAAAAATTAAGATAAACAATTTAAAGAGAGTATAATATACCCCCATTAAGATGACTAAAACACTAGTTACGATGCGAAGGCAAATTGAAAATTATTTATAGTGCTTAATGTTGGCTATATCTATTTATTTATCTACTATTGGATAAAAGAACATGACTAACGGAACCACATTTTTAGTCTTTTATAGATTTAGGCCTTTGGATTCTGAGGAAAAGAATATAGCTAAACAAGAATGGGAAGATATTAAGGGTAGTTTACCTGACAAGATAGAACTTATTGGCGAATACAATCATGCGTGGGGAACAGAATATAATGGTTTTCTAATGTTTCAATCTGAAACAAGTGATATATTTTTTGAATGGTGGGCTGGATTCAAAGATAAAATTAGGTGGTATGTAGAAAAAACACATACAATTGTAGCAAGGAGAAGATAATTAAATTTTATCTTCTCCTTTATTTAATACCGTTTTTACCAAATATTTAGATATTCTCTAGATTTGATAATTGTAATTTGTGGACTTCCAGGAACTGGAAAGACATTTTTATCTAATAAACTATCCCCATTTGTAAATGCTACAGTATTATCTACAGATAAACTCAGAAAAGAACTATTTAAAACACCTACTTATACTCCCTGGGAAAGAGCGTTAATCTATGATATATTATTTTTATTAGCAAAATATTTGCATTCATCGGGAGTTAATTGTATATTGGATGGAACATTTAATATGGAAAAATCACGAACTGAAGTAAAGGAATTATTAAATTTAACAAATGACCAAATCCATATTATTGAATGTATTTGCCCAGAGGATATGATTATTACTAGATTATTATTGAGAAAAGATGATTATTCTGATGCGGATGTTTCTATATATTTAAAAATGAAGAAGATTTACGAACCAGTAAGACAAAAACACATTTCAATCAATACCATAAAACCTATCGATAAAAACCTAGAGAAAATACTCAAGTATATTTATAGATCAACAGCTGGTAAACAAATTAAATCTTTAAATGAAAATAATTAATATTAAACACCATTTTTAATTTCTAAAAAAGATTCAGTTTAAAACTAGTTGCTATTTAAAATTTTAATTTCTGAATAAAGGTTTAATTCTAGAAATATATGGAAAAATAATGTAATCTCTTTGTTAAGGTGAGATTCCTATCATTCGAGGGGGATAATTATTTATAATATTAACCAAAACATATCCAATGAAAACTAGTGAAAAACCGGAAAAAGCATATGAAAAAACTTTTTTTAGGAAAAAAACATTACCTTTATGTTTCCCAAATAATTCAATTGATGCCATAATAAAATAAATGTTATTAAATATTTCTGTTTTTAGAAACATTTAGTAAGAATATTTTATTGGATTACTTTTAGCTAGAAAAAAACTGTATATTTTTACTATATTTTTTTTCTTTTTCTATAGTAAAATATATCCTATAATTTAATTTTAGATTCTAATTTATCAAAAATAAATTTAATAACTATTCATGATATGTTTCTAATTGAATTGTGTTGTGAGTAATATTGAATTTTTTTTCCAATATGGAATTAATTTCGTTTAAAATAATTTGTGATTTTGTAACATCAGAAATAACTACGTGAGCGGTCATGGCATCAAAGCCAGATGTAATAGTCCATAAATGTAAATCAAAAATCCCTGTTACTCCTTTGATTTCTAAAATTGATTTCTTAACTTCTTCATACGAAATATTTGAGGGAACTCCTTCCATCAATATATTTATAACTCTTTTTATGAGTGACCATGTTCGTGGTAATATAAAGAGAGATAAGCCAATACTAATTATTGGATCAACAATATATAAATTTGTAGATATTATTATCAATGCTGCAACGATCACTGCACATGATCCATACATATCTTTTAAAACTTCGAGGTAGGCTCCTTCTACATTAATATTTTCTTTTGCATGCCTATGAAGTATTTTAATTCCTATGAGATTAACAATCAATCCTATAGTTGCAATAAGAAAAACATATAATCCGTTAATCTGATTTTGCTCAAATAAACGCCAATAAGCTTCATAAATAATATAAAATGAGAAAATTAGTATTGCTGTACTATTTATTAATGCAGCGAGAATCTCTAACCGATAAAATCCATACGTTTTATGAGCAGTAGCAGATCTTTTGGAAGAGAAATTTATTGCGACTAAAGCTAGTCCAATACCAGCAACATCTGTGAACATATGAATCGCATTTGCAATCAAGGCAAGACTATTAGCAAAAATACCAACAATTACCTCTACAATTAGAAATGAAATAGTAATGATGAGGACGAGTTTTAATTTCTTCGCATGATCATGGCGATATTTTTTATCATTAACATTTGAATGCAAAAGTTTTTGTGTAGATTAAGATATATAGCATATAAGTTTTTTCCGTCCTTTATTAATCGGTGGTTAAAGATTCGTAAGATTTTTATCAGCGTGATTTATATAAGATTATTGAGTAGATCAAACCCGAATATTATAACGAATAATGTTATTCTCCAACATTTTATCATGTTAATTTGTTTTAAAAATTCTATTCTAAAAATGATTACAATAGAAAATATTATCCTAGAAAATAATACTATTAGTTAATTCTTTTTTTAATATTGTATTTTTCATAGATTTCAACTAGAAATAGTACATCGTCAGCGGATTTTGCCATCTGTGCAATCTTTAAACAATCACGAATATTTTTAGATTTGATATTATACCAAACTGCATATACTACTTCATCGATTATTTTTTGATTAATGCTCTTTTTGGATAGTAATTTAGTTACAATTTGATGAAATTCATCATAGGAATACCCTTTAAGAATTAGTGATAGAAATCTGGAACGAAGAGGATGTATTATTTTACTTAAATCATTACCTGTAGCAAATATACTTATTTTGGTTTCCATTTTACGAGTTTTATTATACTTAGTTTCAGAAACAATCCCCGTTTCCATTAAATTTAAGAAAACTGTTTGGTCTTTTGGTGGAATTTTATCAATCTCATCTATTAAAAGGTATTTAATTTTATTGTTAAAGATATAGTCAATTAAACCAGGTTTTGACATGTTACTACCATCTACAAAATATGAATGAGGTAGGGACAGCAAACATTTCATAAAAATCGTTTTAGCAGATGCAGGAGGACCTGCTAAAGCAATATGAATCGGTTCAAAAGAATTGATAGCCATGAGAAAGAGTCTTTTAATATCGTCATACCCTACTATGTCATTGAAAATTTCTATTTTGTTAGAATCACTTTTATTAATATCATTTTTTTTTGTAATATCGTAGTGATTTATGTATGGATTATTAAAAGAACCTGTTTGTTTTAATCTAGTTTTATTAAAGACAATCGGTAAATTTGTTTTTTTTATTGTTTTGGTAAAAACTTGATAAATTAAATTATTAAGTATATTCTGTTTCATTTCCTAACATTATTGTAATTAAATTATTGTTGATAGTTTCTCCTTGTTATTATTAACTTAAATCAGTATTATAAAATAAAAAAATACCTTATTCGCTCTAAATATTAACTTACTCCCTTTTTACTAATACATAATGAGGAATATTCGACAATGTTGCTGGATAAGAAGTCTTGTATTCCCACCCTTCTCTTAGTAATCTTCTTGCTTCATCTATGTCACTAACTGTAAATATGTCTATAACCCTTTTCCGTCTTAACTTTTGTTCTGAAACTTCATTTTTAACCATTGGTGAGGTTTTATATTTATGTATGTGTTCTAAGCCATTATCATCCATTAGCTTCCAAAATATTTTATCATCGTATCCATTTTCTACCTTTTTGAACCATATCATTTGTTCTGGAAAACCAGCAGATTTACATCTTGTACATTCATGCATCTTTTTTTGCGGGTGAGATGCTTCCGCTTTATTATATGCAGACATCAGTAAAAGCTTTAGAATCATGCTTATAATGATTGAGAACTTGGAGGAGAGGGAGAGAGCGAAACTTTTTCAATTTATAATTTTTGTAATTTTTAATTTCTTAAAATTTTTAAATATCACTATCAGTCTTAGTTGAACGAAGACGGATAATATTTCATCTTTATAATAATTAAAAATATTACATTATATCATTATTGTTCCACCATCAATAATAATAGTATTACCTGTAGAATAAGAAAAATCATTGCTTGCTAAATGTGAAGCAATTTTGGCGACTTCCTCAGGTTTTCCCCATCTTTTAAGAGAAGTTTCCTCTTCTGCTATAGATTTATGTTTATTGTCCATTGAGAAATAAGTAGCATCTGTCGATATATTCCCTAACGCCAAAGTATAAGCACGAATATTATAAATTCCATATTCTCTGGCTATGTGTTTAGTTAGACCTATCACCCCCGATTTTGCTATAGTATAAGGAGATCCTTCAATGTGTCCACTAAGAGCAGGAGTAGATGAAATATTAATAATTACTCCACCTTTTTTAGTATTATCCTTTTCATTTTCATTTTTTATCATTTGTTTAATGACAGCTTTTGAAAGCCTAACCGATCCCATTAGATCTACATTAATTATTTCCATAAAACGGTCATTTTCAATCTCATGCAATTTTTTATACCATATTTTTTTGTCAAATCTATATCCTGCATTGTTAATTAAAATATCTATTTTGCCAAATTTTCCTAAGATATCAGCTATGGAATAATTTATGTTATTTATATTGGTAACATCTAATTCTATCGGATAAGTTTTACCATTAATAATTTCAGAGACTTTTTTAGCATTTTCAAGATGTCTGGAACAAACAATTACCATAGATCCACAAATTTCTGCAAAGTATTTAGCCATTTCATAGCCTATTCCTCTAGAGGATCCACTAATTAAAATATTTTTATCTTCTAAAGACATGTTACTGATAATATTTTCCTAGTATGTAAATATGTAGAATATTAAAGTAGAATATTAAAGTAATTTTGTTCATTTCAATACGTGATCATAAATAATTATTTTTTATTTGATACAACATATAATTTTGCTAGACATACTATTTGTCTCCTCTGGACTAAGAAAACAAACGAACTTTTATGTAAAAAAAATTGAAATACTTCTTTCTCACGTCATTTCCTTATCATTAAATTATTGTTTTAAGGAAAACCCTTTTTGGAAGGTTAGTTGAATTTTACGAGGTAATTGAAATAGTTTGAACTTATTTTTCTATATCCAGTTTTAAATCATATAACCCTTGTAATGATGGTTGTATTAATCCATGAATGGCTTTCACTGCTTCAGTATAGGGTTTTTTCATTTCAATAATAGAGCCAAGTTTAGCAATCCCTTCGTTTAATTGATTAACTTTCTCTGTCTCATTAATTTTGTGTTTTGACTGGATTTCTTTGAATAAATCTGAAATTGTGTGTGATAATCCTAGTGCTGTAGAATAGGCTGTATCATTGTGAATTTCTTTACTAGTAGTCGTATGATTTTCTCCATGATTATCCAGACTAATAGCTGACGTGTTCGTAAATTGGGGTTGTTGATGGTTGGTAGTGTTGTCTATACTAATAGCTGACATGTTATATGGAGATACATTAAATGAATTAGCATAATTGATATCCACGTCATTTACTAAAGTAGCTAGTCTTAAAGCTTGGGTTGTTGAATTATTTAAAATATCGTCTGCAATTCTGACTGTTATTGCTTCGTCTAAAACTGCCTCAAAATCCGATACAGTTTTAGCTATTTGGGCTTTGGTAATGTTTTGAGGATCGATCATAGAAAATGACTTTATAGATTCAGTAATTTCATTTGCTACTCTTTTATTTTCTTCTTGAACTTCTTTGTTTGTATCATTATTATATAACTGTTTTAATAATTGTGCATGATTAATTGCGGAATCATAATCATTTTCTAAAAGAGATTGTTCAATTAATTGAGCCTGAGTCTTCAAGTTATCAACTAAAGCTAAAAACACCACACTTTCATTTGTTGAAAAAGTGTGAGCGTATATTTGAACGATTGAAAATGACATAGTAATAATGAATAATAATAGTATGGTAAGTCTTTTCAAGATATAGCATATCATATTATCCTACATAATAAATTTATGGTACAAACATAAAACTCAACTTTTAATTTCTTATTGGATATTATAAAAAGAAAGTAAAGATAATATACCATGATCTCGCGATTATAAAATATCATTCAAATTATCATAAATTAATCCTTAGATAGGGTATAACTTCTAATTATTATCATATATCTCATACATTCAAAAAAATGAATCAATCAGGTATTTTATTTTAAAAAACTCTTTTTGATAAATACTATCCCCAGTTTTCTGTATTTGGGAACTAGAATAATTATAATAATAAAAAGAAAATTACAAATAATATGATGGTAATCAAATATATGTTATATTTAAATAAATTTTAAACAATGACTTTGTAAATGCTCGACAGAATTTGAACCGTTATAATTATATTAATAACAAAATAGTTCCCAGAAACGAAAATTCTCGAGAAAACAAATTAATTCTTGAAGATGGGAATAATATATTGGAGTATCCGTGAGAGAATTAAAAAAAAAAATTTTCCTATCTTCTAGTTTAATTTTTTTTTCCTTAGTATGTATTACAAGTTATTTTCCTACCCACGTTTATGCACATCCTATAATAACAGATTCAAATCCTACTCAATTTCAATCCCTAAAAAAACCACCCGATCGCGTTACAGTATATTTCAGCGAACCTATAGTTTTACCGTATAGTCAAATTTCTGTAATTGATTCTGAAGGGAATAAAGTAGATGAGGGAAATCCACAAAATTATAATGGAGATACTTCTACTATTTCTATACCAGTAAAAACAGATATCGGTGAAGGAACTTTTACTATTAACACTAAAGTACTCTCTGCAGTTGATGGACACGTGGTTGATGGATCTGTAGTCTATAGTATTGGAGAGGGAGAGGCGGATTTTAGTCAAGTAAAGTCTAAATCTAAAGACATTGGTCATTTATTATCAATAGATAATTCTCTCAGTAGGATACCAGGCTCTGTAGGTCAGAGTGTAATAGTTGGAGCCTCATTCATATTTTTGTGGATTCAAAAACCTTTATCAAAATATGAATGGGTCAAAAGTTTAATTCAACCAAGTTTGTATCTAATAAAAAGAGATTTAATAAAATTAGTTATTATTGGAGATGTTCTAATACTTTTTTCTATTGCTGCTATGGTAATTATTCAAGCTTCTGCTATAGGAGGATCAATATTGGATGTATTAACTACAGAATTTGGAAAGATTATCATTATTCGGTTAGGATTGGCTCTAGCATTATTAGGATTTTTACTATTTTGTTATAAAAAATTTAACATCTCTAAAAAAAATAGAGGTAAAGTTGGGCAGTTTATTGCTATAATGTGTCTAGGTTTAGGTTTATTATTTACCAATAGCATGATATCTCATTCTGCAGCATTAAAGAATTTTGGTCCCATTCTAATAGATTATTTTCATGGAATAGCTGCTTCATTTTGGATTGGAGGGTTGATTTTTTTGACGTTTATTTTTGTTTCAAAAATATTTTTAATCAAAGATGAAGAATTAAAAGCAAAAATTATTTCCATGGTAATTCCTCGATTTTCAGTTATTATAATACCAGTGTTAGGTAGTATATCTATAACTGGACCAATCTTATTGTGGTCATTAGAATCTAATCTTTCTACTACAATTTCTTCATTATATGGTAAAATATTGATTATAAAATTAACACTTGCTGCTATCATGATAATATTAGGGGGTTACCATCAATTCATAACCGAAAAACGAATTTCTAATTTATCAATAAAACAAGTAGGAGAAAAAGGGCATAGCAAACAAACATTTGCAAATCAACCCAACTTTCTAAAACGATTTATTTGGAGTTTAAGAATTGAAACATTTATAGGTATAGGCCTTTTGTTTGTAGTTTCTTTAATGACTAATATGGTATTACCGTCAGGTGAACTGCCCTCTTCAAACCCTATCAATAATACCGCAACTGTAAACCTTGAAAACCAAGTACAAAATAAAGATATTTATTCTACTGTTGTTTATAGCGAAAATCAGAAAATACAAATCAATTTAGACCCTGGGAGATTGGGAGAGAACAAAATATTTGTAGAATTTTCTGATTACAATAATAATCCAACAGCTAACATAATTAACGCTACCCTAAAATTATCACAAATAGAACGAGGGATTGGACCAATTCTAATAGATATGCAAAAAATCTCTAATGGACGATTCAATGCAGTAGTTCCTATTAGTGCATTGGGATTATGGAATATCGAAATACAGGGAAAGACATTACAGCCTAATACTCCAAATACTATTGCTACCTTTGAAATAAATATAAAACCGAGAATTTCTGATTTACAATTTAATATAACAGAATACAAATCTCCTCAAAACAGTCTATTGCTTTATCCTGTGTATCAGGCTAGTACTGATTCTATTTGGGTAGGCGATTCCCTACCAGGAAGTGGAAGGTTGTGGAAATTTGATATTAAGAATAAGAACTACCAAGAGTATACAATCAATGGTATAAATCTAATTACCTTATCTGTTTTTGATCCAAAAAATCCCAACATCTTATGGTTTATAGATCCAACCTCCAATATATTAGGTAAATTCAATACGGATACTAATAATACTGAAACATACGAATTACCGAATAAAGGAGTCATATCGGGCTTGACAATAGATAACAGTGATAACATATGGATGAGTATTATACAAGATAATTCACTTCTGAAATTTGATATAAATAAAAAAAACTTTGAAACGTTTAGAATTCCCACAGATAATTCAAGACCATCAAGTCCTATTTACGATGAAAATAATAATTATATCTGGTTTGCAGAATCGATAGGAAAAATAGGAAGATTAGATATACAAACTAAAACAATTAGTGAGTATCCGAATGTCACAGAATCAAATACCTTGGAGAGGACTATCTTATCTGAACCAACAGCATTGTTGTTGGACGAAAAAAATTCAAATCTCTATATTAGTGACCATGAAAAAAATTCTCTTATTCAATTTAATACGTTTACCTCGTTATTTAAAGAGTATCCTTTAACCGATATTAACGGATTAGCATTTGGGATGGCTATAGATGCCTACGGTAATCTATGGATAGCTCAACACGTTTCAGACACACTTGCAATACTAGACCCAGATACAGGAGAAACTATTAATATAGATATTCCAACCTCAAGTTCTTTTGTACAATATCTTGTGACAGACTCTAAAAAAGATGTCTGGTTTGCAGAGCAGCGAGGCAATGCGCTTGGAAAAGTCACAATCAAATTTATTCCTAATAATTCTCCAAACATGGCATTTAACCCAAGCTCAATAACTGATAATAATAATAATCAAACAGATAGCAATATTGCCAATAAAAAAATATTTAATGAACTTAGATTTAACGATTTTTTTGGTCCTTTAATTATAATTGCAATTGCTGCTTCAACAATACTATTCGTAAATAGTAGTGAGCAATTGAGAAAAAAACAGTTAGAAATAGAAAATATTGAAGATAAAAGAAAACTAAAAGGTAACAAGACAAAATAAATCATTTATTTTTTATTTTCAAAGATAAAGAGGAAATAGAATCTCTATAAAAAATTAGAAGACAACTGGTATGAATCCATTATAAAGGAATATTTCAAAATATTAAAAATTACTTATAGAAAATAAGTGATAACAGTTATAAAAACTAATAATAAATGTCTTCATAATAAAGCTAAATATTTAAAAAAATTTAATTCAATGACATATTTACTATAATAAACATATTAAAGAATTAATCTGATTATTATAAATATTAAAAAAAAGAAAAATAGTAAGTTAGTTATGAAATTAATACAAACAAAATTATTATTTGATGGTAGTAATGAGAAAAAGAATTGTTTTATCGGAATTGAAGGAAATGAAATTAAATTTGTAGGTCATAACCAGCCATCTGGGACACACGAAATTATAGAACATTGTGAAGCCGTAACCCCTTCATTTATTGATGCTCATAGTCACATAGGTATGGTTAGAGCTGGAGAACCTTCAAATGAAGAAGAAGCAAATGAACATATGGATTCAATTTCTCCTTTATCTAACGCTTTACATAGTATATATATGGATGACCCTTCGTTTCAAGAATCTATTGAATCAGGTATTCTATATTCAGTAGTGTTACCGGGTAGTGGAAATATAATTGGTGGTAAAGCTGTTTTGATCAGAAATTTTTCGTCAAATATAACTAATGCTTTTATATCCAATATAGGAATTAAAACAGCTTTAGGATATAATCCAAGAAGTACTATTAAATGGAAAGGAACACGGCCCTCGACAAGAATGGGAGCAATAGCACTTCTTCGTGACAATCTCTTGAAAGCTAACAAGGCAATGAGACTTTTAGAAAAAAAGAAAAAATTGATTGAGGAAATTGATCCCCCACTAGAACTTTTCATAGATATTTTGAAAAAAAAATACAAACTAATGGTACATGTTCACAAAGAAGATGATGTTATGATTCTGATAGATTTGATCAAAGAATTTAAAATAGAGGCAATTGCAAATCATTTATGCGATGTTCATAATGACAACATATTTCAGCAATTACGGATCAATAAAATTCCTATTATATATGGGCCTTTGGATTCCTTTCCATACAAAGTGGAATTAAAACACGAAAGTTGGAGGAATATTGAAAAATTGTTGAGATCAAATTCTAAATTTGCATTAATGACAGATCATCCTGTACTATTACAAAGAAATCTCTTTTATTGTTTAAGACATTTATTAAGATTTGGGACTTCAAAAGCAGAAGCAATTTCAAAGATAACAAAAGAGCCCGCCGAAATAATTGGAGCACCAAATTTAGGTCAAGTAAAACCAGGCTTTAAAGCATCCCTTACTCTTTGGAACAATGATCCGTTTTTGCTGTCTAGCTATGCAAGAACAGTATTTGCAGAAGGAGAAATTGTTTACAGCGAATAGCTATTATTTTTCTAATAATTTAATGGTAAAGTAACAAATAGTTTATTTTCTCTAATTATCATTTATTTAGGAATTACAAAAAATTGTCGTTGAAATTAAGAAAAAATATGATCTACAATTATATAAGAAATATACTCTAGCGGATAAGAATATTAAAGAAAATATGTTTAACCAACTCAGACTAAACTATATTTATCGTATCTGTCAAAAAAGTTGATAACAACTATTTTGTATTTATTTAATTTTTGAAGTATTACTTAGTTATATCTTATTATTTTTAATTAAACTCAAGTGATTTAACAACTTATGATAAAAAGAGTATATTCATAAGAATTTTAAGTTATTATTATAGATTATGAAGTATGGGAATCCTTACAAGTAAAGAAATTTTAAATAGGTTAAATAAAGATCTTATCATTGATCCGTTTAATATAAAAAATTTAAATCCAAATAGTTATAATTTAACTTTACATGACGAATTAAAATTTTATGATTGTGATGTTTTAGATATGAAAAAAGAGAATTCAACTAAAATTCTAAGAATCCCTAAGGACGGACTATGGCTTGAACCTGGAGAAACATACTTGGGAAGAACAATGGAGTATACAGTAACTAAAAATTTAGTCCCAATTATTAAATCGCGGTCTTCGATAGCAAGACTTCATATAAATATAATTAATAGTGCAGGATTTGGAGATATAGGTTACTCTGGTTATTGGACAATCCCTATTTCAGTAATAAAAAAGACAAAAGTTTATCCTTTTGTTAATATTTGTCAGATTTATTATAATGAGATTACTGGAGAAATCGATAAGGAATATAATATTAATAATAAGTACCAAAATAGCAGAGATATAATGGCCTCAAAAATATATAAAGAATTTGACTCAAAAATATAATATATAATATATTTAAATAAATAAGAGAACCAAATAGCTAGAAGTAAAAAATCTTTCTACGCTGCCGCAAGGTAAATAAAGAAATCTGCAATAGAAATTATTATTTTTAGACACTAAATAAGAATAAGTTTTTTTAAATATCTATTTAGCTTAAAAATAATCAATTGCTAATTATAGATTTTGAATTGTACTAATTAAATAATATGTATTTATCAACTTATATAAATTTAAAATTTATCCTACTATCTATGCTTGAGTTAATCTACATTGACCTTAAATTTCATATGGAAGTAGTTCTCTTAGTTATTATGGAACATGATGCCATGCTTATAGAGAAGCAGGCAGAAGAATTAAAGGTTAGAGCACGAAAAGATAGCGCAAGGTATGATCCACTATTCAAAGTGGGTACAGAGGTTGAGGCATGTTTGTTAGATGATAAAGGAAATTCAGTCAATGCTTCTCCGTTAATCAAAGAATTACAAAATTCAAAATTTTTCCAAAATTCTGGTTGTATGATTGATTATGAGTATGGATCGGGTCAGTTTGAATTTAAAACCTCTCCAATACCTATTACAAATTTGCTAGATTTAGAAACAATATATGAAGAATTTATAATAGAACATCTAGAAAAAGCCATTAAAAAAGTTTATAAAGAAAAAATAGTTATACCTGTCTTCCTTGGTGCAAATCCTTCTCCAAATATTCTTCAAGATAATATAGTTACAGATAATGATAGATATAAAAAATTATTTGAATGGCAGAGTAAATTCTCTGATATAGAATTTGAGGGCAAAAAATTTAAAGCTGCACATATAGCAGCAGCTATCCAGGGGTTTCACTTCCATTTACAGGGACGAAATCCTACATATGCAGTATTAATGTTTAATCATATTTTAAATCTTATTTCATCTTCAATAATCCTTGGTGCTAATAGCAAACTTTTTGCTGGCAAAGTATTTTCCTTTCATGAACCAAGGATATACCTTTATGATCAATCTGAACAACAAAATTCAGGATTTCCTGCAATTCCAAATTATCCTAATAATATAGAAAATTATATAGATTATATTAAATCAAGAAAACCGATCATTGCGAGAGATTACTTTGACCTTGAAAAAGAAAGACACGATGATGTAAGAATACGTTTGAATTCTGAATTTTATCGTGTTGAAACAAGGATAGTATCAGTACAGCCAACACCAAAAGCATTAATGGCTATGATTGAATTTTTTGTTGGGTATATATACAAAGCTATTCTTGAAGAATCTTACGGTGAAAAACTACTAAGAAGTCTTTCAATATTGAGAGAAGAAAGACAAGCATCAGTACAATCAGGTTTTAATGCTACATCTCATTTTCCTATGGTAGATACGATAAAGGTTCAACTTGATTATGCAAGAAAAGGATTGTCTGATCTAAATGTTAAACCCGAGTTTTTAAATATATTGGATAGCAGAGTAAAAAATAGAATATCACCAAGCGAATATGTTGCATCATTATGGGA
This sequence comes from Nitrososphaeraceae archaeon, assembly GCA_025924135.1. Classification (GTDB taxonomy): domain Archaea; phylum Thermoproteota; class Nitrososphaeria; order Nitrososphaerales; family Nitrososphaeraceae; genus TH1177. The sequence continues at coordinate 30,804 of JAICEO010000004.1, forward strand.
CAAAAAATTTAATGGTTCAGTTGATCAAACTATATTCGAGGTAATATCTCATATATGGGAAAGAACTAAAAAAAATGAACCCATAATGTAGTATGGTATTTGCATATAATAAATTACTATTCTTTCTTTCTTTTTTATTTTTACTGATATTTCAAAATTTAACTATATATTATTAACATTCATAACAATAGTCAGTTTGAATAAGATTGACTCTATAATAGATTCACATATGGATGATCTCATCTCAGATCTTCAACTATTAATAAGACAACCAAGTGTTTCTGCTAAGAACAATGGGATTCTTGAATGTTCTCATTTAGTAAAGAAAATTATGGAAAAGGCTGGCATAAAAGCAGAATTAGTTTTTCCACAACAAACAAAAGCTAGTGATAAATATAACACTTTCAATATAAATTCTGAACTTGATAGACATAATTTTTTACCTCCATTAATATATGGAGAAGTTCGATCAAAAGGAAATCCTCAAGGTAAAACCCTTTTGTTTTATAACCATTATGATGTTCAACCAGAAGATCCTATAGAATTATGGGAAAATAAAGATGCTTTTAGTGGTAAAATTAGTGGAAATTATATTTATGGTAGAGGTTCATCAGATGATAAAGGTGAATTAATAACAAGAATAAAAGCAGTGGAATATCTTTTGAAAAGTTCTGGTGATGTTCCTTGTAATATAAAATTTATTGTAGAAGGTGAAGAGGAAATTGGAAGTCCAAACTTGGAAAAATTCCTAGTACAAAATAAAGAAAAACTAAACTGTGATGGAGTAATATGGGAGTTTGGTTACATAGATGAAAAAGAAAGACCCATTATTATGTTGGGGCTCAAAGGTATCTTATATGTAGAGCTTGTAGCTAAAGGAGGACCATCACGTGATGTTCACTCTAGCCTAGCAACACTCATAGAAAATCCTGCTTGGATTCTTGTAAATGCATTAAAGACCATTCGCGATATAGATGGAAAAATTTTAATAAAAAACTGGTATAAAGAAGTAAAAGATTTTTCAGAGGAAGAACTCGAAATATTAGATAAAGAACCTTTTGATGAGGAAGTATGCAAAAGAGAATATGGTATTAGTAAATTTTTAAATAATGTAAAGGATATTGACGCTAAAAAGTTCTATGAAGGAATGCCTACATGTAATATAAGTAGTCTAATAGCTGGATATCTTGGGAAGGGGTCTAAAACTATTATTCCAAATCAAGCTATAGCAAAATTAGATTTCCGTTTAGTTCCTAATATGGATCCGCTTATGCAATTTAAACGGCTTTGTGACCATATGCGAGAGCAGGGCTTTCACAAAAATTTACTTGAAATTAAATTATTACAGAAGGAGTGGCCAGCACGAACAACTCCTGTTGATCATCCTTTTATAAAAGTTGTTGAGGACTCCGCTACTGGTATATTCGCTTCTACAATAAAAAGTATATCATCAGCAGCTACAGGTCCAATGTATTACTTTATCAATATCTTAAATGCACCTTGTGTTTGTATTGGGTCCTCGTATAAATATGGCAAGTCTCATTCACCAAATGAATTTGCTAGATTAGATTTATTAAATAAAACAACCAAATGGATTAGTACAATAATTAAAAATTTTGGAAATACAAAATATAATAATTATTGAAGATATTGTTAAGTCAAATCGAAAAAACCTAAATTTTAAAGTTAAGCAGTCAATTGTTGTAGCTATATGTAGAATGATTCCATTCATTAATTTTACTAATGGTGCTATTCAAAAAAACATTTTGAAGATCTTCCCCATCTATCGATGTAAAACTTATAATTAAGCTAAGATATAAAAATCCTACCATTACAAGGAAATATATTGGTTTTTGCATATTTTTATAATGTTGCTTAAATTTTACTTGTAACTATAGAAAAATAAATAAATATATTATTAATATTAGTAACCACAATATATCGTAATATATCAATAATTTAAGTTGAGTTTCAACATTTAATTAATTCATTTCTTTTAATTTTAATTTTTTGAAAATTCAATAATAATACTCATAATAATAAACTACCATACATTGGTGAGAAAATATCGGCTATTTTATTTAGAACAATTCGTCTAAATACTAGCACTATTTTAACCTGGTCTAAAATATTTTACAAAATAAATTTTAACTAATAAAGAGATAATATAGTCGAATTTATTCTTCGTGTTCTTTCAATTTACCATTTAAAAAGTACTTATAAGATAAAAACTGCAGCACTTAAAACTGTAGTCCACATTCCATCTTTATGTCCTTCTGCGGATTGAGTGAAATTCTGAGTTTTATAAATTTTACCGGATAATTTCCATTGCTCTTCTTTTTCATTCCATGTTAAAGAAGAATCGTTTGGTAAACCCATTATTGTAGCAAGCATTTCCATAGCCATATCTTCTGCATAATCACCTGCCTTTAGTGCAGTCTCTCCTGTCGAATGATGCTCAGAAAGGTATCCATATTGATCATTGTCAGCTGGATACGCTAAACCTATCGAGGATGCAATAAGTCTATTTGGCTCATTGGTTGATGACCTAGCCATTACCGCAAATGTAATTTGACCCGGTAGAAGATATTTTCTTCCCTCCAGAATACTAATTATTTTACATTGGGGTGGCTTGATACTAGATACGGTTACTAAATTAAGATCAGAAATCTTTGCATCTCTCAATGCAAGCTCAAAACTAGTTAAATAATCTTTGTGTACTCCTTTACCTTTTGTAAAAAAAATCGCCTTTGGAACATAATTAATAGGATTGGAAAATATGCTTGAATCTAGAGATTTTTTATACATTAGCAAGATAGTAGAAAAGAGGATTATTAAGATTTTCCTGTTTAGAATAATTTTATGTTAATTTACAAAAATACTCTTTGGCTATTATAAATATACAGATTTTTATATAACTAATTATGTAATTACTGAAATGTATTCTATTTGTAATTTTCTCCATTAATTACTATCTTATAATAAAGAATATATTCATAGCGAATTTCATCTTCTCAGATTTCATCAGTTCATTATTGTGTTTATAACTTTTAAAAACCTAAACTACAATTATAACATTTTATTAATTTTTTCTATCAATAAAATAATATTTTTAATATGACTTCCATGCCAGTATAATTTATTACATCTTTTACATTTGTAAAATTCATTATTATTTTTAATCACTGTCTGATAAATTTCATTTTTTATCAAGTTCATATCTTCTATATTTTCAAGTTTATTGTTACAAATAGAACAACGATTGTAACTTAATAAAGTGTCTATAACTTTTATTTCCAAGTTCCTAAAAATGGTAACTAAATTTTCAATTTCTGTATTTTTATTAATAATTATTGAATTACAATGATAGTGTTTTGATCTATAAAATAATTCCTTATCACTTGTTAATAAAATTCTTTTTGTTTTCATAAGAAGATCTAATATTTCTCTATCATTGGTATTTGAAGAAATATAAATAGTATCAAATCCAAGTATTCTTAATTTTTTTGCGATTTTTCCTAACATGGCATCAGCTATAAATGCATAGTTATCTTTAATTTTGATCACCTTATGAAATAAGAATAATACATGTAGTTTTACAAAGAGAGGATTTCATAGTATTACAAAATTGAAATGATAGTAGGCATTGTATTTGTTACAATCCAATATAATATTTTTATTATTAATGTTGGGTCTTTGATTTAAGAACATTTAGTGCAGACCCATAACGAAACCATTCTATTTGATTATCATTGTAAGAATGAATCAAATTTATTTCTTCTTCATTTATTTTGGCTTCGTTCTCCTTATGAATGATCTTACACTTTACAGGTGTCGAGGGTGCTAATTTATCTAATCCTATTATGCTTATTCTATCATCTTCATGTATCTTATCATAATCTGAACTATTTTCAAAGGTGAGTGCTAAAATCCCTTGCTTTTTTAAATTTGTTTCATGTATTCTGGCAAAACTCTTTGATATTACTGCCGTACAGCCCAAGTAGCGAGGAGTCATTGCTGCGTGCTCTCTGCTACTACCCTCACCATAGTTGAAATCTCCTATTATGAGCCATTTAAGACCTTTTTCTTTATATTCTCTTGCAACATGTGGGTATGATTCAATCTTTCCATTAAATAGATTCTTTCCATTTCCTATTTGGTTATCATAAAATGCATTTTTTGCACCTAATAACAAATTATCACTTATTCTATCAAGATGTCCTCGATACATTAGCCATGGACCGGCCGGGGATATATGATCAGTAGTACATTTTCCCTTAACTTTTGCAAGAACGGGGATTTCTATAATGTCCCTGCCATCCCATTGTGAGAAAGGTTCTAGCTTTTGTAATCTTTCACTATCTTTATCTATTATTACCTCAATACTATCTGGCTTAATAGATGGTTCTACATAAACATCCTTTACATTTGCAAACCCTTTCGATGGAACTTCAGGGGCTAATTGTGGCGGTGTGAGTTTGAAATTTGTTCCATCTGTTGCTTCAATTATATCGGTTAACGGATTGAATGAAAGTTTTCCACCAAGAGCTAAAGCAATCACAATTTCAGGACTAGCTATGAAATTCATTGTATCTCTTTTTCCATCATTTCTTCCAGGAAAATTTCTATTGTAGGATGTAACAATAGTATTAGGTTCACCACTTTTGATTTCAGGCCTACTCCACTGGCCGATACATGGACCACAAGCATTCGCTAAAACAGTCGCACCAATATCCTTGAGGGCCTTCATTTGTCCATCTCTTTCAATTGTTGCCCTAATCAGTTCCGATCCAGGTGTTACCAAAAGCGAGGTTTTAGTTTTAGCACCATTCTGCTCAGCCTGTTCGGCAATACCTGATGCTCTTGACATATCCTCATAGGAGGAATTTGTACAACTACCAATGAGAGCCACTGAAATTTTATCGATATATTTATTTCTTAAAACATCTTGTTTCATTTGAGAAATTGGTCTGCCTAAATCTGGAGTATGAGGACCCACAATGTAGGGCTCTAAAGTGGATAAATCAATTCTAATTACTTTATCAAAATACTTTTCTGGTTCAGCATTAACTTCTGGGTCCTGTGTTAAAATATCAATATTTTGATTAGCAACCTTAGCAATTTCAGCTCGATGTGTAACTTTAAGATATGTCTCCATTCGTACATCATATTCAAAAATCGAACATGTTGCTCCTATCTCTGCACCCATATTGGTTATAGTAGCTTTTCCAGTACAACTAATTGATTTGGAACCCGGACCAAAATATTCAATTATTGCATTTGTACCCCCAGAAACAGTTAATTTTGAAGCTACATACAAAATGATATCTTTCGGAGCCGTCCATCCATTTAACTTTCCTGTGAGATAAACTCCTATCCGTTTAGGATATAAAATCTCCCATGGCATACCTGCCATAGTTTCTGCAGCATCCAACCCCCCAACTCCTACG
>JAICEO010000005.1 GCA_025924135.1 Nitrososphaeraceae archaeon
ACTTTCTGTTCTGTTCCTTGTCTAAAACTTCTAAAAGCATGTCATCTCTTTTACCCATATATTCACCAGTTACTTTCATTTCTGAACCTTCTTCACTTTTTTGACCCAAGACATTTTCTGATTCTTTGACAATTTCCCTAGGCCATGCTTCCTTAATATTATCTGGATTAGTATAATATTCAAAAACACTTGCTAGAGGTGCATTTATTTCAATTTGATTCCTAATTTTGGTCATGATTCTATTAGTGTAACATACTATATAACTCATAGAGGTAAAATGTCCGTGACATAGGCACAAGTTATAGATAGAAAGCTTGAGTGTAAAATTAAAATGTTTTACGTCAACCTATCTAGCGTGCTATACTTGTTTAATCAGTAGAGAGCTAGATTTTATCATATAATTGTTTTATAGAAAGAAATTCAAAAGATGTTGCCTTCTGCAGCAAATGGTGTAACGGGTTTCGGACTCGTGCCATATTTGGCATGATGTATACATAAAAAAGATGGTTATTTATCAATTTGATTGATGCAGGAAAGGAGCGATAGAATAGACTAGTAAAGTGACCTAAACTTAGGTTTTTAATATCTTTCAAGTTTATGTGAATAATACTAGTTTAAAGAATTGAAATGTGTTATATTGCAATTGGCAATGTAAAGCTAAAGGTTGCTCCATTTTCATTGTAGTTATTTTCAGCCCATATCCTACCTTGATGTGCTTCGATAATATTTCTACATATATATAGTCCCAAGCCAGTCCCAGTAGTAGAATTAGAAATACTAAACTTTGAAAACAATTTAGGTAATATCTTCTCAGGTATGCCTTCTCCGGTATCTTTTACACTTACAATAACTACTTTTTTTTCTTCTTCACCTTCTTTCTTTTTATCTACAGTAACAAATATTGTTTGATTATTATGAGTAGTAGTAAATTTTAAAGCATTATCTAAAAGATTGTGGATAACTTGTGATATCCTATCTCTGTCTGCTTCTACAATGATATCCTCCTTACGTTTGAAATCATATACTATTTTTACTATTAGTTGGTTTTTCTTTTTATTCACATAATCTTTTAAAACTTCAGATATCAGAATATTCATATTAAATTTTTCTTTATTAACCATTAGAGATTTACTTTCTATTTTTGTAACATCCAGCAAATTATCAGTAAGCCGTTTTAGCCTCTTTGCATTTCTCATAATAATATCCAGTAATTCATGAAGCTCTTCATCTTTAACCTTAGTATATATTATATCTGATAGCCCAAGTATAGGTTGTATAGGAGTTCTCAATTCATGCGCAGCTATATTTATAAATTCATCTTTCATTTTTTCTGATTCCTTGACTTTCTCATATTGAATAGTAAGCATTTCATTGCTTTCTCTTAATCTAATATTATATTGTATGCTTGACAAGGCAAGTCCGATAATATTTATAAAATAACCTGCATCTTTTAAAACATGGGGAATATTATGTGATGTATCAAAGTGTTGTGCAGAGAATGACATTATTATCTGTCCGAAAATATCCAATACAATAGAAATAACTAAGCTTGTATAGAAAATATCTTTATTCTTATAGATTTTATTCTTATAGAAATAATATAGTGACAATATAAATAATGCTAAAGGAAATATTTCGTAGGGTCTATGTATAGTTATATTATCAATTACAGAAAATGGAAGAACAACAAAGAGTGAACTTATAGCTACAATAGAAACAAATAAAGTAACTATTATTAGATAAAGCAAGATTACTCTTGAGAATTTATAATTTTCATAATTCTTCTTAGTATGCTTAGCAGAGAATTGTTGTTGTTGTTGTTGTTGTTGTTGTTGTTGTAATAATTCTTTTGTACTGGAATTTAAAGGGGAAAAAGACACATATTTAACAATTGCTATAGCTAACATAGCACTAAGAAATAACCTTCCAGCAAACCAGGTCTGTGGAATAAAATATTTTAGGAATAAAATATTATCCATATTAAGAAGGGAAACTGTAGCATGTAACAAATCAATTAAAGTATTGACAAGAAATCCAATGCCAATAAAAAGACTAAATCTATCACTTAATGTTTGAGCACGCGACATATAATAGAATGCGAGTATCCCTCCAAGTAATGTACCAAATAATTCAAAATAGAAATGATCCCTGGGTGAAGTTACCCATAAAGATTGATTAGAGGTAGAAACCAGAGCAATTATTGAAAGAGAAATTGAAGGTAGTATAATATATTTGAATATGTGCACTGTCTGTTCATTACTCTTCCTTAAAAGAAATTTTAGTGGCAATGGATTAATCTGCTACTCCGTTTAAATTTCTGTTAGATATTTTATTGATATAATGAAGAAAATAAACATAGAATATGCCGTTAATTTAATAATTTTTTTACAGTATTTGTAAATAACTTTTTATCAACTGGTTTTCTTATAATTTGATCTTTTGATATACCCGGGATTATAGTTGAAAATTCATCTAATATGTCCAAAGCTGTTATAAATAGAACCTTAATTGTTGGATCTATAGCTTTTATTTGTTGGTATAATTGAAATCCATTTAAATTTTTCATTCTAACATCAAGTATTATTAATAAATTATTAAAATTGGAAACATTTCTTATATAATTGAGGGCAAAAACAGGATCTGCAAATGAAGAGACATCATAATCAGTCTCTAAAAAAACCTTATAAGTAAAAAGTACATCTTGTTCATCATCTACTACAATGACTCTTTTGACATTATTTTTTTTATTAGAGTCTTCAATAGAGGAACTTGGCTGTTTCTCACTAAGAAAGTTTTTGTTACTAATCTCTGTCTCATCGTGTTCTAAAATATTTTTTCTTTTAATATTATATGTAGAATATCTATTACTTTCTGATATTTTATATTCACCATTATTTAAAAAATTATAATTCTTTATAATAGTAGGAAAAGATTTTAAAATTCGATACAAATTATCTCCAATAATAATTTCATTATGAATAGATAGAGAGGGAGATGAATTTATTTTTGAACAAAGGTTTAGAGTTGTACCAAATAAATCCATTTGACTATAATCACCAACTAAAGCTAAATCTAATACCCCATAATCTATAGTAATCCTATAATTGAAGGGGGGTAAATGTTCCTTAGATAATTCTTGATTAACAATATATCGCACTTCTAATATTTTGAATGCACATTCGATAGTCTCTCTAAAGGTTTCTATATTCTTAAAATCAGTAGTTTTGGGAAAGTAGAATAATAAACAGTCACCAATATTTTTTATGACTTTACCGCTATAACTTTTAACTACTTCAGATGTTGAATTTATAAATTTAGTGTAGTATTTTCTGATATAATCTAAACCCTCCATTGTAATCGTGTTTTTAGTTGAATCTACCAAGTCAATAAAGCCTACACAACTCTTTATAGAGTCCCCTGAGAATCTTATACCTTTAGAAGAAAAAAGTTTCAAACTTGAAAACCTTCATAATTCTTTAAGACAATACTAATATCTTTAAAAGGAATCTCAAATAAATAAGACTTAATTATAATATTTTGTTCCATTTAATTAATCAAGTTACCATCTTATAAAAGGAGTTTGTTCAAATTTTAAACTAGTCTTCATTTATTTTCAAATATCGCTTTTTTACTATATAATACTATCTAATAGATTTAATTGTCATTGCCTTAATCAAAAAAATGATGTTAGAGAATGAAAAGGTGGATTGATGTGTTTTTAAATTACTCTATTACAATAACAAAATTTTTCGGCGCCGAAATTTTTGATTATGATTTCTTTTGTGATGTAAGCTAATTAAGCTTAGAAACATTTTTCAGCATCTATTTTGAATAAAATGATTAGGTAATGAGAAATTTAAGGTAAAATTTTGTTTCTGACAATACACTAATAGTATTAAAATTAGTTACATCAACATCCATGACTATATAATGATTTAAATGCAATGAATTGTTTATTGTTTCTATCATGTATAACTATTGTAAGTCGTACGCATATAAGGTAAGATGAATAGATACGCTAAAATCATCCCTTAATGGTCATTATTCTGAAAGATCTAAAGAACTAGAACTAGCTATACATACCTTAAGTAATAATAATCAAAGTTTTGGTATAGACTATATCTTTAACAATGGAAATCACAATAAAAAATTTGTTCTATCAATAATCAAATTTCTAAAAGAGATTGGGTGGTTAGTGCAAGATGAAAATGGGAAAATATCCATTATCTCCTGACAAACATCAAAAAATGTTAAGCCGGGATGATATATCGCTGCGGCAAAAAAAAGATAGAATTTATTTTGGAATTACATATCTATGAGAATAGAAAAGATGTTATTCTTAATATAACTTAAAAATAATTCTGCAAATAATACCATAGCAAGAAGTAGAGTAGTAAACATTACTGTATTACTGTATTTGCAAATTTAGATTGTGTTAATACGTCTTTGCAACATACAAAAGAGTATAACAAATAGGAGCTATTACTGTAAAAACTTTCCAATAAGTAAAGCGATAATATTCACAAAAAATATATAAAGTTATTCTAGTGCCAAGTTACAGCATAGGACAAATAAAGATATTAACTATAGCGTTTAAATATATATCAAGAGGTTCTGTTTGGAGTTCTTTGGACTGAAAAAACCAAACTAGGGGAATGCATTATATTACATGAGCCTCAATGAACTTCCTCTTTTGTTACTTTAATAGCACAACTATATCTCTGAGGACTTAAATTTTATATTATTTTAAAATAGATGAGTAAAGAGATAAAGACTAGTTAGTATTATCTCCAGTAGAATCCTCTTTTTGAAATGCTATTGGTATTACTCCCTCCTTGAGTTATTTCTATAAAACTCATATACTTTGAATATCCCTTAAATAAGTTCTTATAATAAAAGCTAAATACAAGATAGTAGTATGCTACATTAGATTATTATTTTGAAGCAGCTATTGATATTATTTATATAAATTTAACTTTTCCAATTAAACTATATCTAATAAATAGTTATAATAATTCTTTAAAGACAATATGATATAGAGTTATCGAGAACAAACTATTAGAACTTTATTGAGAGAATTTATATCCGTTATTCATCTTCATGATGTAATTTACTATAGTATATTTAAATGGTGAATAATATAGCACTTATAGTTCAAATATATGGTACATTATATCTATAGAATATTACATTCTATTAAAATATTCTAAAATCTTTTTATTGTACGATGCCCGAATCGTCTTTAACAATATTATATGGGATAATCTTTGTTGTAATGATATTTGTTATCACTGTGCATTTGACAATGTTAGATTTTAATTCTGTTTATGCACAAAAAGAATCAGAAAAGGTAATAAAAAAAGCAAATATTGATGAAAAGGACAAGTTAGTTGTTGAGTCTAAGATTAATCTTCAAAATATATCAAAAACAGGAATGATTAAAGTAATAGGTGTTATCAACGGAGAAGAGTTTGTTAAAGATATTCCTTTAGATAAAGTTAAGGATTCTACGAAAAAGTTAAAAGTTAAATTTGAAATGAACAAAGATAATGAGATAAATAGTGCTCATAAACCCGATGAATTTTTTGTCTGTGCCTATCATGTTACAAATCCTAACAATAACAATAATAGTAAACTTGAATCAAAATCTTTTCAAAACCAAATGGATGATGTTTCCATTATAGAATATTTTGATTGTAATGAAGGAGATATCCAATCTACTACTAAACCAAATGAGGCAAATTTATTTAAATCAAAATCACAAGTTTACAATAAAACTGCTTATTATTATAATATGTACTCAAAAGACCAAGTAACATATTTTGCTACTATAGATGAAGCTGATGATACTACTCCAAAGTCAGCAACTACTATTAATTCTCTCTTTACTAGTAATGTTAAACAAGATAATAATAAAAAAGCGATTAATACTAAGGATGATAATATTGACAAACCAGTCAAGGTAAAAATAATAGCTCCACTGGAGGATAAAAAGAATGCTAAAAAAATAAAGATTGTGGCAATGTTGAAAGGTGAAATAAAGTCTGAAATAGTTGATGTTCAAAAGGAATTTGATAAGATTGGAGGATACACAATTGAAAGAACATTTGCGTTTGACAGAAATACCGATATGGGTCCTATACAGGTTGGAGATAGATTTCATGCATGTGTAATAGGAAAAGAACTATATCCACCTGAGGGAAGTGAATGTGAAAAGAGATTAATTAAAAATTTGGAGAAAACCAATTCATTAGCAGCACGATAATAAATTTATATCAATGAATTTGATGAATTGGATGATGAATGATACTAGACACAAGTTATGGTGGTAAAATAACTATCTATTTTTTATCAAAAATAATTATTTTATAAGTTCTCCTACCATTATATAGATTCCTAATCCTATTAATACAAAAGGTAGAATTAAATGTCCAATGCGTTGTATACTATTAGCAAGAAAACTATGATTTACAAGATTATAGCTTACCCTACACCATACGGCTGTCATAATTATAAATATTACAACTAAGATAACTATTTGGTCAATTGTATTATTACTAGCAAATAATGGCGTTTAAATTCCTATATTGTCTCCACCATTTGAAAAAGTTAGGGTAGCAACACTTAGAGAAGATAATGATGGCGTAGAAAATTTTGTTGTTCTTATCTATTTATTTTTTGCTGATGAATTTGTATCTGGTTCTTTATTCTTTTTATAATATTCTTTAAAATTTTTTACACCAATGATAATAGGTATAATGCCCATAAAACCTATAATAAATGATGGAATTACTAAGGAGATCAAAGAAATTATTATACTCATCGCTACTAATAGTCCAATTCCAATATACTGTCCCATAACAACTTCATAAGATGGAAATTTTAAATAATTAGAAAAGAACAAAATGAGTAAAAAAAATATCATCAATGTTTGTAGAGACAAATGCGACTACACCTAAAAATATCAAATTACCAAAATCTGTCATAAATAATGACTACTACACTATCACTAAGTGTAGCAATATAACTTCAATCGAAAAGAATAACTATTAAACTATTATATTATAAATTTGTAAAGTAATATGAGATTTCTATATTGTCTATCCAGCCATATCTAACCTACCATATTTGTTATTGTTGATTGTAATAGTAACAGGCCGTGGCAATTAAGTTGATTATCCAATTTTTAAATACTAATTTGCGTAATGATTATTGTTAGGCAACTTAAACTGACGGATAATATTATTGAAAATAATAACAATAACAAATACATATTATTGGTGGATGATGACAAGGATACTATATTCACTTTTGAACTGTATTTGAAATCAGTTGGATATTCAACAATCTCTTTTGTTAATCCTATTGAAGCCTTAGACTATTTGAATAAAAATTTTGCTGACTGTTCTTTAGCTATAACAGATTATGGTATACCTCAAATGTCAGGAATTGATTTAATAAAGAAGATAAGAGAAAAAGATGAAAACTACACAAAAAAAATAATACTTATTAGTGCAACCGTTAAAGGTGACATTCTTAAAGACTATTATGAAGAATTATCTAATCTTAAAGTAGATAAAATATTAGAAAAGCCTATGTCTTTAGAAATATTGAAAAATGCAATTAGAACATTAATAGAATAAGCAGATTAGGGGAATTTACTTATTGAAGGTTTGCCTGGCCATTAATAGATCGTCTCTAATTATAAAGAGTACAACATGGATTGACAGCAATAACCTTGTTTCTCTCTCCCAGAAATGGTTATAGCTTGCCTGATTATTAAATTATCATATATATGTGTCTAAAATCAATCTGTTGCTGCTATTGCTGTTGTAGGATGAAAATGTGTTTTTACATGTTCAAAACAATAATGAAGTAAACATCTGGGACATTGTTTTATTGGTGAGTTACGACAAAGCATTATTCCACAAACTAAGCCTTTTGTAGAATTCTTTCTCCATTCATTATTATCTAAACGGCCACTACTCATATATCAGAGAGTTAATTTTATCGAAAATAGATATTATAAACTTTAACAACAAATAAACAAAATTGTCTCAAATTAATATATATTATATTTCATAGATTTATTTACATTTCAACCAAAAAAGTAGTCCAAAGAACCTTATAGCATATCACAGTCTTCTAGATTCATCCTTGGCTCAGGGAAGGTTATGGCTTTTTAAATAAAATAAATGATAGGACTGTATTGAATATTCGACATCATTCCGACGAAATATAGTTTCCTCCACAAGTATAAAAGGCGACCAAATCCAATTTAGGTACAAATCTATTAAACATAGCTTCTAAATAGTTTGTTTGTGATTATTTATTGGCAATATGGCTAAGCAACAACTATTAAATCAAGAATCATCTGTTTCTGAAGTTCTAAATAGATATAAAAAGGAATTAACAAAGAATATTGAACGACAAATCCCCGTTCCCACTTTTAGTATTACTAGTGAAGAGTCAAAACAAGAAGTATCTATTTCTCAAATAATACGGACGTATGGAAAATATTATAAGCAGATTAGAAAGCGATATACCGACGGACTTGGAGGAAGATGTGTTATGGGTCTCATTATGTCTTATTATGGGTGGGATGGCAAATGTATTACCAATGCTGAAAGAAGATTATATGCTGCATTAATAGCATTGCGACGGGCCGGTATAAGTAAAGAATTACTGATAGAGTTGAATGATTCTGGTGCGACATTCGACGATATAGCTGATTATCTGGACAAAAATTATGGCTTGGCAAGTAACAACAGGTAGTCGTCGAACTCATCAAATGGTGGTCTTATAGGAATTAAAATTTTACACACGAGTCCACCAAATCCAAACCTCTGTAACAAGCCAAATATATCTTTGATTACAATATGCAATATGACAGAATCAATCGTCTGTCGAAGGGAGCGTGCAAATCCTGCCCAGTCCCTTTTTCCATATTGAAGATTTCGTGATATCTGTGATTTTGAAAATGAGTATTTGTTAACATATTAATTTAAAATAAGAAATTAATAAGAATAATTTGTTAGTAAAACTGCTAACAAGAGTTTGCGAGCACTACTTTATCATTAAAAAATTGTGTTAGCAATATTCATTTTTTGCAATGTTCCCTACAAATCTTGTTAGCAATTATCTTTTTAGCAATGGGTAAGCTACTTGTTTTCCAAATATTTTATAAATATTACATGATAATCATCTGTAGTGAATAAAAATAGCTCACCTCATGATGAAGCAATAAAGATAGATCCTGATAATATTCACTTGCTGGTATATGCAGGAAATTATCTTCCGACAAAAGGGGGTATTTATAATCATGCTAAATCTCTATTTAACAAGGCTCTTACGGCAGACCAGAACGACGTTCAGACCCCCAAACAATAAGCAGAGACGCTCGATAACTTAGATCTGACGGGGCAGATAAATATTTGATAATACAAAGAAACTTGATCTCACAGGTAGGAGATTAAGATCACTGCCGAAAGTCTCCAAGGCTAAGTGACTTCCCTTGTTAGGATTCTCGCCTTAGCTGATTGACCTTCGAAATATTGTAAGTAATTCTTTCGTCAGTTTTTATATTTATGTAAATGTTAGCTCAGTCAAGCAGAGCCACTTATAGTGACAAGTTTTCAAATTCCTTCAAAATCGGTTAAATAATGAGTGTTTCTATCTTTGTTAAATATAATCTCTGTTAATTGATTCTTTAAACAAATTTTAAAAATTTTTATATATTTCAGGGATTTTTATGGATTTCTACATAATAAATTTAATATAAAGCACTCAAAGAGAGTAACTCAGAATTACTCTTCAACAAAGTTATTAAACTCATTTTTTTATTGTGAATATATAAGACTCCATGAAAACTCCTAAATACATTTGTGCAAAATGTAGACAGCCTTTTAATAGAAGGTGGAATGCTTATCGTCATTCTAACAACAAACATTTTGGTTCGATAGATAACATTATTTCTTTTACTGAGTTTATTACTAATCAAAAAAATTCTTCTCTTTCCTTAAATTACTTTTATGAAGATAAGAATAGTTATCCTAGAAATGTAAACAACCATCTCTATTTTGATAACTCAATTTCTGCAAAGAATATTCAATCCAGTACTTTAACAGATCCATGTGATAATTTAATGGATCATCTGTTTTCACCCTATGAAATATTGGCTCAATTAGGTCCTAAATATGAAGAAATGCGTCGTATTCTTGATTGCTTTCCTGAACCAGTTAGAAGTTTAGTGCTTGGTAAGACTCTATCTTTGGCAATCAATTCTAATGATCCCGTAGATACCATGAATAAAAAATTAGTAAGTTATAGAAAATTCGTAACTAGTGAGATGATGTTGAATGATCTAGCAGTATGCCTTGGTCGCAATAAAGAATACATAAAGACTATGTTAAAATTAAAATTCAAACGAAAGGAATATTATCGTCAAAATTTTGCAAATAAAATTAATTAGAATGATGACATTTAGTTCAAAACTCAAAATTCAAATTTTTTTTTTCAGAGACTAATTCTTTAATATTTAGTTTATTTGTTCTAAATCTAAAAATCGACTAAAAAATTCGTAGTATAGTAATTTCACCAATCCATAATACTATTCTAGATCATATTATTAATATCATGAATAACCTTCTTTTTTAATTTACAATTGTTTTGATTATAGCGATAAAATTTCCTCTTTAAGTTTTTTAATTCTGAAAGACATTCTATTAAATACTACATTGTTTTGTTGTATTACTATTCATTACCTCACTAAATACAGTTAATTCTTTTTCGTCAAAAATTGAAGTTAAATTAGAATTGATGCAGATCTTTTTCATAATATGATTTGGCATCATCAATTTGACTAATATTATAGAGAATAAATATCATAGAACTTTACAAATATTATCTATCAACAAAATTACATAGCATAGTTCGTTTATTACACAACAAAAAAATAAATATCTTCCAAATTAATTTTTATAGGAATGCTATCTAGAAAATATCATTTAACAATTTTCTTTATATCTCTATTGCTAATTTTACTTTTTAAATATTTATTTGATAATTATAATTATGAACTAAAATATTCATTCGCTCTTCAAGATGCGATATTATCCAACAAGACTGTAAACTACTTTATCAAACAAGGTGATTCTAATTTCCAAACAATTAGAGATTTTCATACCGCAATAAAATGGTATGAGAAAGTACTGGCAATTGATAAAAATAATATAGAGGCACTTTCTAAGAAAGGAGAAACATTATCGAGATTGTATAACTATTCAGAAGCAATTGAATTAGTTGACAAAGCACTGGAACTAGAACCAAATAGTGTTATTGCTCTTTATGCAAAAGGCTATACATTATATAATCAAGGTAACTTTACAGAAGCCCAAAAGTACTATGACGAAGTACTTGCAATGAATCCCAAGGATGCTGTAACGTTAACTAACAAAGGCCAGATATTCTCTGACCAAGGTAACGATTTAGAAGCCCTAAAGTACTATGACAAGGCTTTAGCAATAAATCCAAAATACATGTATGCTTTAATTAACAAAGGCCAGATATTCTCTGACCAAGGTAACTATTCAGAAGCCCTAAAGTATTATGACAAGGCCCTAGCAATAAATCCTAAATATGTTATTGCACTAAGGGACAAAGGCCAGATATTCTCTGACCAAGGTAACGATTCGGAAGCCATAAAGTACTTTGATAAGGCCTTAGCAGTTAATCCTAATTATACCGATGCTCTAGATGCCAAAGGCTTTCTACTATCTACCCAAGGTCACTATTCGGAAGCTATAAAATACTATGACAACGCCTTAGCAGTTAATCCTAATTATCTGTATGCTTTAAATGACAAAGGCGATGCACTATATACTCTAGGTAACTATTCGGAAGCCATAAAGTACTTTGATAAGGCCTTAGCAATAAATCCAAACGATGTTGATGCTCTAAGTGACAAAGGCTATATACTCTCTGACCAAGGTAACTATTCGGAAGCCATAAAGTACTTTGATAAGGCCTTAGCAATAAATCCAAACGATGTTGATGCTCTAAGCTGGAAGGGCGGAATGTTACTTGCGCTAGGTAATTATTCAGAGGCTGCAGAGTACTTTGATAAGGCCTTAGCAATAAATCCAAATGATTTTTATACTTTGAATAATATAGCATCCGAATTAGGACGGTACTCTAACAACTATTCTAAAGCATTAGAATTAGTAGAAAAATCATTATCAATTAATCCCAACTATATCAATGCGATGGACACAAAAGCATTAATACTGATGCAATTAGGTAAATATCCTGAAGCTCTACAATTGTATGATAAGGTTTTAGAAAAGGAACCAAACTTTATCTCTTCAATAAACAAAAAAGGAGTAGCACTAGCCAATCTAGGACATTATCAACAAGCACTCCTGTGGTATGATAACGCGTTGAAACATTTTCCCGAAGACTTGGATATGATAGCAAACAAGGGTAGAATATTAGGAATAGAACTAGGCAAATATACCCCTGCATTAGATCTGATAAATTCATATTTAAAGAAAAATTCAAATCATAAAGAACTTTTGTGTAATAAAGAAGAAATTTTGGAAGAGATGGGAGACAAAGTTAATGCTCTTTCTATCAAGAAAAAACTAATTGAACTTTATTCTGAAAATTACGAATGCGGACATTTCAAAAAGTCAAGTTTTGGTAATTTTTCTAAGTAACCTTTTTTTTTATTTTCATTTACATCCTTAAAATTCCTCATAAATCTACACTCTTTTTATCATGAATGTCTTTAGATTAATAAAAAAAGTCAAGCTAAACGATATGACTGTTAAGAATCAATGAAATTAATTAAATATATGTTTTTTTATCCCTTAAATTATATAAAGCAAAAATGACTATTTAAAAGGAATTGAATTAAAAATTTTATTTACAGTTAATGAATATGATGGAGTAGAAAGATAAAATAATAAATAATAAAATTAAGAACTGAGTCGGCAATCTCTATGAATAAAAATATAGTTATGATAACTCTTTTACTAAGAACTCTGCAGAGGCCTTGAGGGCTTTCAATGAATTACTATATTTTGTAAAGCCATGTCCTTCATCTTCAAAAACCATATATTCAACACTAATACCATTTTCTTTTAATTTTCCAACAATCTGATCAGACTCTTCCTTTGCTACTCGTGGATCATTAGCACCTTGTATTACAAGCAGCTTAATGTTTGGATTGACATTGCTAATATACGTTATTGGAGACCTTTCTTTAAGGAAATCTACTTCAGTTTCACTATTACCTACTAGTTCTGCCATAAAACGCTTCCAATGTTCCGGAACAGATTTGGCAAATGTTATAAGGTTACTGGGACCTACTATATCTACAGCTACCTTCCAATTATATTGAGGTAATCTAGTTATACAATTTAATGTAGCAAATCCTCCAAAACTACCACCAAATACTCCAATTCTATTAGGATCAATCCAATCTTGTGTTAAAAGCCATTTTATCGCATATTCTAAATCTTTCAATTCGTTTCCGCCCCAATCATGGTAAATTTTTTTCTCAAAACTTTTGCCATAGCCGGTACTTCCTCTAAAATTTGGTGCTAGAATTACAAGGCCATTATGAGAAAGAAATTGATAAAGTCCAGAGTAATCATAATAAGGTCTTTCTTGAGCAGTAGGACCGCCATGAATGGATAATATGGCCCCCAATTTTGATGTGGGAGAATTATTTGTCCTTTTATTTTTCTTATTATTATTTTCTAGCATATATAAAAATGCAGAAATCTCGAGTCCATCTAGACTCTTGTATTTTATTAATTTCGGTTCTATCAATACATCAGCAACAATATTACCTAACAGAGAATGTGTAATTGGATTAGTAGATTTAGCTTTTTCATAATTATCAATACCTATTACATAAATATTTGTTGGTGAAGTTGGAGTATCGATCATTAGGCCAATTTTCTTTCCATCATTTGATAGTTTTAGATCTTCTATAACCCCTTTCCTTGAAAAATCAGTAACTTCTCTAACATCTCCATTCTGTATGTTTTTGATAAATAAATTACTATATCCATCGACATTTTCTGTCCACAATAAATTTTTCCCGTCAGGACTGATATCAACTAATTCTATATCTCGCTGAGGGGTATGTATCCATTCAAACTTTGATCTATCTATATCATAAAAAGCTAAACCAGCAAATTCTCTGTTTAAGTCTGATATAATGTAAAAACCTTTTCCATCAGGAAGCCATGGCCCCGTAATAAATCTGCTTTTACCGACATCACCTAATGCAATTTTTTCCATTTTCCTGCTTTCTATATCTAGAATCCATATAATATAATCAGTAAGCGTAACAAGTTGAGTACAATTTAACATTCTATTATCTGGCGACCAGTAACCTGGAGTATACCAGCCTTCTCTTTCAGTAATACAGAATTTGTCTTCAGATGTACTCTCCATATTTCTTACATATACTAACATATCAGCAGGATTAGATTCGTTTGATCCATAAACGATATATTTGCCATTGGGACTAAAACATTCCGAACCCCATTCATGTCTCACATTAGATTTGTTAGTTAGAGATTGAGGCCAAGAATCGAAAATGTCATCTATGATATATATTTGAAAGTTCTCTGTTCCATAATGATCTGCAAAAAAGATGGCACCGTTATCAACAGGAGAAGAAAACACATTTCTTAGTGAATAATCAATAAAATTAGTTAATTGATATGAGGCATAAGGCTCACCTTCAGGGCTTAGATACGACCTCTGACGCCACAAGTTAAATTGCCCATTTATATCTGAAATATACAAAATCCAAGAGGGATCTTTATTGAAGAAATCAAAGCTGGTGTATCTCCTAATTGAAGCAAATCGTTCAAATGGATAAGTCTGGTTTGATTTTTTCACTTTCATAATTTACTTTAATTAAACACATGTAAGTAAAAGATTTTATGTAAATATTTTAAAAGAATTTTTAATATGTAATAATTTTAGATAATAGAATTTTTTCTATAAAAATCATAGAAAAAATTAATATCTTATCATTATCTATATTGTTTATTGAGGTTTGACCAAAAAATTTCTTTTATTATTACATCCGTTTCATTAGGTTTTGCGGTATTTTTATTGGCAAAAGTAGTTCATTATGTTCTATCAAAATGAAATGTCTAACAGTCCGTCATCAAATAAGCATGATCATGATTCTATAGACAATTCGACCTGAGAGTAGCTTTTACTTTAACACAACTTAATTTAATTAGATGTCTTATCTAACAGATACATAAATATCAAGAGAGCTCTCTGAAACGGTAAATTTTTAAATATTAATTTATTTACTATAACATTTGACTCATTTTAGAACTGCTATAGATATTACTTCATTGTGAGTCCATTTCTTAAAATTACATATCCATAATTGCAATTAATGTACATTTATTATTTAATAGCAAGATATTAAACTAAGAAGTAACAGGGAATAGCATCAACACATTATGATGAAGTTATACGTTGTTCATATTTCGTACAAATGTTAAAAAATCCTTAATCCATTTTAAATAAGCTTCAAATCCTTTTTCTGTAATAAGATAAAATTTTGTATTTGGTGTCTCGATTGATTAAATATATCCATTTTTTTCTAATTTAATTAATATATGGGAAATCCTATCAAAACGTTGCTGTTTAATTTCACTAATTTTTGTCATTATGTGATATTTGCTTATTGCTACTTTTCTTGAATATAGACAAAAATACTCTAGAATCGATAATATATTATATTCATTAGAAAATCTCTTCGTTTTTCCAAAATTATAGTAATTATCTTGTCTAGTTAAGAATTTGTTTTTTTGGCCCTTTTCAGTAATTTGTAAAATCATCTCATTTTTTCTCTCCTATTTATCTAATCTATTTTTACTTTCATTTCTAAAACTTCATTATTGTTAGACCTGATTTTGGCTTTCCTGAAACATACTTTACTTTGTCTTACCTATATTTGTATAAAACTTATACACTTTGTCTATAGAACCATTTAAATTTATTACATATCGAAATTTTATCATAGCATCAATAAAACGAATAGATTTAGATAATATATTTTCATAGATTTATCTCAATAAAGATTAGAAAAAAAAGTAGTTCGGGAGTTAAATGAACGTTCAAATACTACCAATATAATAAAGTCATGATGATAATAAATTGAAGCCATTACCTTTCTTGTTTATTAATCTACAAGGTTACGAAAATCTGATCAAATCATTTTCTATAGCAAAAAATTTATAGTAATTGTATAAAATTATGGTATTACTTTAGATAATAAAAAACGAATATTGGTAGTAGATGATGAATTAGATATATGTTTAGTGTTAAAAATAGTTTTAGAAAAAACTGGATTTCTAGTAGATTACTATTATAATCCCATACTCGCCCTTGATGAATTCAAATCTAGCTTTTATGATTTAATAATACTAGATATACAAATGCCAGATATTACTGGACTTCAATTATATAGAGAGATAAAAAAAAGAGACATAAATGCAAAAATATGTTTTCTGACGGCAAGTGAATCCATATTTGATACTGCAGGCAAATTTTCTCCTGTCTATACCTTTATTAAAAAACCTATAGGAAATGAAGAATTGATTAGGGTAGTAAATAATTTATTAAATAAATAATACAGGCAATTATAAAATTCGTTGAAAATGCGATTGGGAATAGGAATTGTTAACTTAATAATCTATATAGATAATACCCATTATTGGTTAATATTCTGATTTTTCAATAATTTTCATCTTATACTTGATTGTTCTATATATATTTTAATTTCTATATTTAACAGTGGTAAAGTATCATTCTAGCACATTTATTCGTTCTAGGTTAGGTTCTAAAATAATAATATTTGCTTTTATTCTTATAATTCTTGTTATTACTAGTTTTATTATATTTTCTTACTATCAATCACAAATGACATATTTGGGAAATTCAATTAATATTGCAGGAAAGAATAGGTTTCTTACTTCTAATTTGTTGTATCAGGTCTCAGAATATTTATTTGAAGATAACACTCAAAGTAGTTCTAAAATCGACTCTGCAATAAATAAATTTGAATCAAACGTCTTGGCATTAAAACAAGGTGGAAACATTGCAGGAATAGATTTAAAACCATTACCAACTGAATTTTTCGATGATTGGAATAAGATTTATCATAAATGGATTTCACTTAAAACAATCATAACAAATAATATAACCAAATCAAGTGATGAAAATATAGGTTCAATAGACGAATTAACACAAAGAATATTTGAAACAGAAGCACTATCTTTAGTAAATTCATCCAATATATTGGTTACAAAACTGGGTGAATATGTACAAAGTAATTCAGAGAACCTATTGTTTACTCAAAGAGTCTTTATTATTTTAGACATTGTAGTTATTGCTGCTTTTGTACTTTACCTTACCAGGAAGATATTAAAACCACTTCTTTCTTTAACTTCTACAATATATGAAGTAAATAGAGGCACACTTAATGTAATTGCCCAAAACAAAGGTAGGAATGAGGAGGATGAACTTTCAGTTCTAAGTAATTCTTTCAATTATATGGTGAACTTTATTAAAAATATCAAGAAAGAAGATAAATTAATCAAGGAACTTGAAAAGACAAATGAAGAACTAAAATATAAAGACCAATTAAAGAATGAATTCATAAATGTTGCAGCACATGAAATGAAAACACCGATTCAACCAATAATTGCCCTTGCGGAAGTAATTCAAAAAGAAGGAATAGACAATATAAAAAAAAATAAGGAATTTCTAGATATTATTTTTCGAAATTCAAGACGACTTATGCAACTTTCTGAAGATGTGCTAGATGTTGCAAGAATTGAAAGTGGTTCTTTCTCTTTAAATAAAGAAAAATTCAATCTCAATGAATTGATTACAGAAATTCTAAAAGATTATAGACAAAAAATACAAAATAAAAAGAATATAGAATTCTTGTATCAACCAGATGATAATAACAAAGAAATAACTATCGAGGCTGATAGGAATAGGCTTAGTCAAGTAATTCATAACTTGTTAAACAATGCTATCAAGTTTACTGAGGAAGGTAGTATTACCGTTATTGTTGAAAGAAGAAAAAAAGATATTACCAACAACAAATTTGATAATGAAGAAATTCTTGTTAGTGTTAGAGATACAGGAAGAGGTATACATCCAAAAATATTACCTAAATTATTTACAAAATTTGCAACAAAATCTCCTATACCTGGAACAGGTTTAGGATTATTTATTTCCAGGAGCATAATTGAAATGCATGATGGAAAGATATGGGCTATCAATAATAATGAAATAGATAGAGAAAAATGTGTAGGCTCAACATTTACATTCAGCTTACCAATATAACGATAGCAACAGAAGTTTTTATATTTTAATTGATTTGAAAAAACCTATAATATAAATTGCGATAAAAAATATTACTGGAATTGTATGGAAATTTCTCTATCATTCCACTGAACCTGAGATTAGGTTATTAATAATAGTAACAAAATAATCAATGTTATACAACAAATCAACCTTATTCAATTTTCAAATTAATTTTATCCTTTTATTAATAAAAATTTAGCAACAGGAAATGCTCTGATAATAAACTCTCAAATTTAAAAAATGTTTCCTTTACACTAGAAATATATGGCATCAACACGTTACATGATAACAAGGCTGATATTGTAGAGAAATTGTACTGTAAAAGGCTGACTCAGTTTAATAGATTTTGCGTTCTATGTTCTAAATCATTTGATGTAAATCAACCTTGTTAATTATATCCTTATATCTATCTCTTACTACTGCTGCAGATATACCTGCAGAATTTGCTATTTCTATTTGAGTTTTATCATCCTCTTCGAAAGTTTTACATACCGCGTATATTGTTGAGGCAGCAATTGACAAGGGATTCTTACCAACATGGATTTCTTCTTTCATTACTTCTTTCATTATTTTTATAGCTTTATGTTTAATTTTTTCCTCTAACTTAAGATTATTCGCTATTTTTACAATACATTTTATTGGATCTATAACGGGAATTGGTTTTAAACTAAGTTCAAAAATAAGAAGTCTAGAGTATTTTGAAATACTTTTAACTTTTACATTAGTTATATCTGATATTTCTTTCAATGTCTTGGGAGTTTCAAGTTCTTTACATGCTAAGTAAATTGAGGCAGATAGGATTCCCTCTGTTATTCTTCCTTGTATTAATCCTGCCGATGAGGCTTTTTTATATAAATAAAATGATTTCTCTACTATAGCATTCGATAATCCCAGTTTGTGTTTTATACTATTTAATTGTGTAAAAGCATTTTTTAAGTTTCTATCCTTTGGATTGATATACCTGGTTCTCTGTTCCCAAATTCTTAATTTATCTATTTTATTTTCCATATCTATACTGATTTTTTTTCCAGTAGCATCTATATTTGATCTTCCAATAGTTGTAGAAGATTCAATATTGAACAAGATATTATTATTACTATTATTTTGATTATATAGTAAATCGGTATTTGTTGATTTTGTATTGACATGACTAATTACAGTCATCTCTTCTTGAACTCTGGGAGGTAAAGGTAGTTCTTTTTCTTCCGACAAGATGATACCACAGATATTACAAATAATTTCACCAGATTCAGGGTCTGATACAGTTTTAAAATCATTATTACAAATTGAGCACAATGGAATATTATCTATTGGAAGGTTACTTTGATGTTTCACAATATTATTATTATTATGTTGAAAAGATAATAAAATCGTTTGATTTTTTCTGCTTAATTTATTAATAAAGATTAGCAAATTAAATTAATTACAATCAGAATAATTAGAAATGATAAAAATGCTTAAGATATATTATATAAAATACCAATATTATATAGTGATTATTAGAGAAAATGAGAAAGGGCCAAAAATTAATAAAAACAGTTTTTCATAAATTCTATTCTGGAAATAGAGAAGATGCATCACAATTATTTAATCCATTCAATCTCAAAAAGTTAGATGATGAAGTTATAAGATTAGTAATTGGTCATATTCATGATATGTCAGATGAAGAATTTGATAAAATAATGACAACTAGCAACTCCCCCCAATAATTTATTTAATTAGACTTGTAGTAATGGTATTCGAGAATAAAATTAAACCTATAAATAAAAAGTGGGATTTCAAGCATTTCCTACATGTTCTTGATTCATATGCTGATGAAGTTCATTTTCAGAGTCAAATGATTTACCACATTCTTGGCATTTATTGGCTTTAGTGGCTTCGGAGGACATTAAGATAATAATAGATGACCATTCATTTATTAATTGCTAATTTTTTCACTTGATGGTTCTTTCAGGTTCTTGAGTTAACTATCAAAATTTTAGAGATTTACTTTTACCAATATTAAAATAAATAGAACTTGGGATTATTTTAAAATAATTCATAAAATGTTGAACTCCTTCCTATATTATGAAGGAATTTAAAGTAATATCAAAACCTTTTGGTTCCTTTTATGAATAAAAAATCTTTAAAAATCCTTCTCCTCCTTTCTGTGGATTGTCTTTTTATATGTTAATTTACTTTTTATACTAATTTAGTTTCTTACATATCATTAACATGTTAGGAGATTTATTTTATCAAGCAAAAGGAAGAATTACATCTAAAAGAGTATTAGATTTGGAAGGACCTAAAATAGAAAGTTCGTATTTTTTAGAAGGAAAAATGAGGGGTAAAATTGAAGTTGTAGAGATAGGAACGTTTTCAACTATTCCTACCTCAGATGATACTTTCTTTGTAGATGGGAAGGATATAGTAACTGTGAAAGGAGGAAATGAAATAGCCACTGTCAAAGCACAAGGAATTAGTAAATATAAAGATTCATCAAAAATAATATCTGGTTCTAATTTCTACCGATCTTCAAAAACAGGGAAATTATCATTTTTGAATAACTTAGTAGGCGTTTATGAAGCCACTGTAGACATTGATGGGAATATTCTCTATAAAGTATGGGAATGGAAGTAAACACTATCCTCCTCTTCCCAATATATCGAAATATATAAAAATAATTTGGAAAAATAGATAGTATCTGACTAGATATACACCTATAATGAGAAACAAGGTAGATCGGATAATTGACATCTTAAAATTTAATTAATGAGAGTATGACTACATCACTCTTATTCTAACAAGTTTACATATTTATACGAAATATATATATGAATAATAAGGATTTGTTACTATTATTGCTGTTGTTGTTTCTTTAAACATTATTTGTAAAATGAAAGGTATCAAGACTTTTCTTCCCGCTATAGGAATAGATATCACTGAAACCAAAAGAAAACCCTTAGTGACAATGGAGTCTACAAAAGAGGATGGATTATGTCCCTTGCAGGTTTGACAGTAGCTATAACAGGAAGTCGTAGAGCATCAGAACTCGCTCATTTGATAACCAGTTTCGGTGGTAGACCTTATCTCGCACCAACAGTCGGCATAGAGGCAAGACAGGACATATCAAAGGAAACAGAGTTCTTCATAAACAAGATATTAGAAGAAAAAATAGACTACGTGGTCTTCATGACAGGGCCAGGTGTATATTCTCTAATGGTTACTGCCAAAAACCTAGGACTAGAAAAAGAGTTTACAAAGGCTTTGCAGACTACCACCGTCGTTGCTAGAAGTTTCAAGCCTAAGATTGCCTTGGCAAATTATGGAATCAAAACTGACATCATACCCAAGGAGAACACAGCTGAAGGAATCGCTAAACTGCTCAAGAGTTTCAATATGGTGGGTAGAAATATTGCTGTGCTCTGGCATGGATCATACTCTCCACTTCTAAAGAATGAGCTTAATGCAGCAGGCGCAAATGTATTCGAATCCTCAACCTACAAATACTCATTTGAGCTTAAGGAGAGCGGAGCCAGCATTCTTAAAATGATGGGCTTCAAGTCTATACCCCCTGATGAACTAAAGGTAGTCAAGCTTCTAGAAGATATAGACAAAGGACTTATAGATGCAATAACTTTTACTAGTCCTCCCTCGGCCCGTGATCTATTCAAGATAGCTGAAACTTATCATAGGAAAAAACTATTGCAAAATCATCTTAACAAGGACGTAATAGTGGTTGCCGTGGGACCTTCTACAATGAAAGCCATAGAAGAAAACCATGTTCATGTAGATGTTATACCAGAAGTTTATAAGATGGGTGCCATGATAAAGTCTCTAACGGATTATCTTGGTCAAGTGAATGCCCCTAAGAAAAAAACGAAGGTAGCATGAACTTATATTTTCTCCTTTTTAGAATCTTTCAACTATCAAATAAAATATTTTTCATAACTTGATTTTTTATCATCCTATTTACGATCTCATCCCTATTCTAAATACTTTATTTCCAATTATGGCAAATTAAATTCTTTTAGTTGCTACAAGAGATATAGACCCAGAAATACAGCTTCTCTCTTCAACTCCCACTTCTAGCTACATATTAAAATCAGAAAGACCAATAAATTTTAACAAATTTCATTTTGTTACTGTGATCTTTTTAGTTTGTAACTTATAGAATTAGTCAATGGTTCAAGAATAAGAGTGAATTGATTGATGATTTCTCACAATATATGAAAAATAAAGGATATAACTAAGATTGCATTTACTTTATAAAAATTCCAAATATATTCAGTGATTCAATTTTATGATGGTATATTATCAAAATATTATTTCAAATTTAAGATAGCGTTTAGAGTCGTTATAGTGCAATTCTAATAATTGTTTTTATACTACTAAATATTATGTATTGGCAATGGCTGAAAATTTGGCGAACAAGCCTAATGATTCTAAAAAAGATGCTCAAAATGATGACGAAATTAAATCCATAATTTTAGGGCTATTTGCTTTGATTGGATTTATTATTCTTATATCTGCAATATTTATGGGTGTTGTAGGTGAACAATTAGCATCAGTAGCAGATACTGTATTTGTTGCTGCAATTATTGGGTCTTTTACTTTGGTTGGAACAATTGTTGGTCGTACATTTTTAAAGAAATAATTCTTTTATTTTATTTTATTTTAATCTTTTAGGACATTTAAGTTCATTTGGATTGGAATAAATAATATCTTTAGGTCTAAATTAGGAATGAGAGAATGAACAATAAAGAAAAAGAAGACAAATATAATAATAGAAAGAATAATTTTGATGAAAAATCTACTACAAAAACATCTTCTCAGAATACAATATCTAGAGATGCGTGGATTACATTAGCAATACTAAGTTTGATTGGGCTTATTATTGTATATGGTGAAACCATGATTATACCTGCAATTCCAGATTTAGTCGAAGACTTTAATATACCATATAATACTACGGCATGGATTCTTACCTCATATTTGATTGCAGGAGCGGTAGCAACTCCTATTGTAGGAAAATTGTCTGATATTTACGGAAAAAAAAGAATTTTAATACTTATCATGATTATTTATACAACAGGAACTTTTGTTGGAATAATTTCTAATGATATTTCAACAATGATCATAGTGCGAACAATTCAAGGAATAGGTATCTCAGTATTCCCTATTGCTTTTACCATAATTCGTGAAAAATTTCCAGAAAATAGATTATCTATTGCTCAAGGAATACTCACATCCATCTTTGCAGCAGGAGGGGTTATAGGTTTATCTTTAGGAGCAACAACAATCGAATATTTCGGTTGGCGTTCTACTTTTATATCTATCTCGCCTCTTGCATTGATTCTCACATTAATTATTATGCAATTTATTCATGTCAAAGAGCAAGAAGAAAGTACTAAAAATAATACAACACAATCAAGCAAAAATATAGATATTAAAGGAGCCATATTTTTAACAACAAGTATATCTTCTTTCCTTATTTCAATCACCTTATTAGGAAATTCAGATTCAACAAATTTTAATAATATTAACAACGATACTGTTAACTTAAGTTTAATTATACTATTTTCTACGTTTTCTATTGTGTCATTATTTATCTTTATACTATTCCAAAAAAGGACACATATTCCGTTAATAGATCTAAATTTGTTAAAACATAGAATACTTCTTCCAACAAATATTCTGTTGATGACTATTGGTATTTCAATGTTCATGATTTACCAAACTATACCTATACTTATAAGAAATCCTCCTCCATCTGGATATGGAGGAAGTGCAATTGATGCCGCAAATGTACAACTACCTTTTATGTTAATTTCTTTAATAATTTCTGTTTTGTCAGGTTTTTTGATATCAAGGTTTGGTAATATAAAACCTACAATCATAGGTAGTATTATTAGTGTTATTGGTTTTTCAAGTCTTTTTATATATCATTCCACTGAATTCGACATAATAATAAATTTGTCTATAATAGCAGCAGGGTTATCATTAGCTGAGGTAGGAGGTTTTAATATCACATTAGTTTCTGTAGCACCCAAAGTAAGCGGAATCTCGATGGGTATTACGGTTCTCTTATTTCTCATAGGAATGTCTATTGGTCCTGCCATATCTGGAATATACCTTCAAACATTCCAATCCTCAATCGTGTTAAATAATATTACTTATTCTCTTCCATCTGAATTTGCATATGATATGATCTTTTTCACAGCAACACTCCTCTCGTTTATATTTTTAATTCTAGCTATACTAACCGCAAAAAAAATTAGATCTGCACACATAATTTCTAAAGATACTAATATATGATTCCATCTAAAGGAATTTTTAACTATGAATATTAGTACAGTATAATATCACTATAAGTATTGATCTGAATAAAGATAAAAGATAGTGAATTTATCTTTTTGATTATAGATCTATTACCATTATTAGTCATTTGAAGTAAAGTATTATTTGGTTCATTGAATCATTTATTACTTTAGTTGTAATTAAACCCGAATCATCAGTCTTTGATGTTTCATTTCATTTTTTCTTGTGCAAAGATGATTCCTGAAGAATCTATAGATATCCCTCGTATTGTTAAAACTTCAATTATGTGATGATAAAATAGGTTTGTTTCATATATTCTGTTAATATTATAATCTTTTAAATATTATCTTTACAAAATAATAAAAGTCATATAAAAGGTAATAGTATATCTACAATCGATTCTTATTTTAGCACTGCTGTCGGTATTTTTGTAAACCTATTTTTCGGGATTTTAATCAATAATCTTCTTTCTTTTCATTCTTAAAAAAGATTAATTTTTTGTTTTGAAATAAAAAATAAAAAAATGTTAGGAATTGTTGTTGAAGCAGAATGCAGTACTTTTGAGGGTTACATTACTCGAAATAAGAGCAGTAGAATATGCATTTTTTTCTCCAGTTATCTGATTGATAAAACCAAGTATTGGATTTTCTTGTTTATTAGTTAATTGATAAAATCCTTGTATTACTTTATCACTAGGATCACAAAAAGCTACTGACATTATTTGTGAAGTTGTATTTGTAGTAGCGGGATTTCCATCTCTGAAATATAAATTTGCTTCATTAACTTGATCTGTACTAGATGGGACTGTGTTTTCTTGTGCTCCGCTGAAGACTTGAATTATCTGAGGATCTGCTGGACTTGGCGGTAGTTGGGCCTCTCTTCCATTAAGATTTACTATGGGTACATCTTTACAGAATTCTACAGAACTGACAAAAAAACCTTCAAATGGACCTTTCTGGCATTCGTATTGATTTACCTTGGTAGGATAGAGACTGACTTTCATATCATCATAATTCTTGTTGTTATTGTATGATTTACCATCATATTCATTTCCTTGAGCCATTGCTACTGTATTTGAAAATAGAGAGATATTAGCAAATGGTAATAACATTATCACAGAGACTAAAGAGAAAAGACTACTGAGAGTAATAACTGACTTGTGCATATTTTGAATACAAGGTAAAAATATATTTAAACTCCGAAAAATAGTAGAATAACATAATTGATATAGCAAATTAGAGAATGATTAGTATATTATTCAATAGCTATTTTTTATTTATAACATCAATGCTGAAAAATGTTTATAATGTTAATTTCTAATATTTTTATATTCATCTTATAGATTGGGTACCCTATTCTTAGATTATTATTATTATTATTATTATGGTCATATCAGTAACGGTTTAACTATCTTTAGAAGTTCATAGTCAGTTTCACATGGAAATCTATATACAAAACGATTAGAATGTGGGTATATCCCCAAGTTACGGGATGTTCACTCTTTGAAAGGCTTTGAAGATGAAGAAATTTTACGAAAATTGCAACAATCCCCTGTAGATGAATTTGGCGGTAGAAAATCACCATCACAAACAGGGGGTCAAGTGTGAATGGATAACAAGTGAAAACAACCTCTTAGGTTACTAAATTTCAATAATTTAATTAACCCTCTGATCAAAAATATTCGTCAAATAAAGAAGGAACTAACAATTATTGCCTTTATTATATGTTCTATTTATGAGGTTACATACTGGAATATTACCCATATTTGTTTTATCTAGTCCAATCGGCGGTCAAATTATCTAGTTTTACTTTTTCGTGATAGAGAGATAACAATTTGCACATTAGTAAAAACTCTATATTATATAATACTAAATGATTATAATATAAATTTCTCAATAAAAATCTAAATATCGAAATTTTTATTGAATAGTGTTTAACTCTAGTATCAGGAAAGGAAAATACTCATTGAATTATTAATATTCATATTTATCCTCAAATAAGAGTCTAACCAAAAGGAGCATCTCTTCATTTCAATACTTCCTCCAAAGAATTGAAGGTAACAAATTCAAAGGCATTATATCTTAAATTTATATCGAAAAAAATTTTTAAATTAAAAAAAATGAAGATTTGTAAAATGAGTCATGTAGAAATAATCTATTTTTACTTATTCTTCATCTTCATATGATGTATATTCATTTCCGTATTCGCCATTATCATCAGTATATTCATATCCATATTGTTCATCATAGTTGTTGTTATAGTTATCTGACTCTTTATATTCATCTTTTTTATCGTCTTTGCTATCATCTCTACTGTCATCCTTATAGTTGTCGGACTCTTTATATTCATCTTTTTTATCGTCTTTGCTATCATCTCTACTGTCATCCTTATAGTTGTTGTTGTAATTATTTTCATAATCATTGAAATAGCTTTTGTATTCATTATTGTCATCATAATAGTAATAATTATTGTTGTTGTAATGTTTAGGTTCTATGGTTAGATGATATAGTACGTGTGTTGTAAAGTTCAATGCTGATACTCCACCTGTAAATTCTATGGTATGTTCTCCTGCTTTTAGTCCATCCAGTAAAACCCAATACCCTTCAGCAATAGCCTTTTGAGGTATGCCTGTATCATTAGTTACTCCAAAGACATTGTCTTCAGGATAGGTAATCAAAAATAATGGACTCTGTACTCTAAAGTTTTGCAAGTTCATTATTTTCTTACCATCAATAGAAGCTTCTTTGATGTCAACTTGGTCAATTAAAAATTTGGTGCAAGCTTTTAATCCTTGCTCAATTTGTGCTGGAGGTATAGGTTGTGGAATACCTGTTATATTTGTTATTAAATCTGCATCAGTTAATTCTGAACAGAATGTATTAATTATTGGAAATAGAATTTGTTTTCCTTCTGGGATTGTACATTCTCTTTCTGCAGAAGTTAAATTACCAGTAGTTCCTGCTAAATACCATACATATCCTCTTTGGTCGATGTTACAATTTTCTCCAGTTTCATCTAATAATGGGTTGATTTCTGGAGGGATAGCGATTACCCATTTCCACCAGTCTGCAGTTAATTGACCATTTGGAGGTATTATTTTTAATCTATTGTAATCATTAGAATACGAATCTCCATAACTCTTGTAATCATTGTAAGCCCTATCTTGTTCATAGTTATTGTAGTAATCAGCATTGTAATCTTGTGCATGAATTTTTGCTACCATTGGAGAGGATATTAATCCTATAGTTAATACTGCCGTTATGATTAAAGTTATTGATGCTGCTTTTGATATCATGTTCTGAATTTATTGTTGCATGTAAAATATTTAACCAATATGTTATAACATTATAAAATAGTGTTATCTAGGTTTCTCTTTAAAATTTTTTAGATAAACATATTTAAGAAGCAAGATTACTATTTTTTTTTATAATTCTATCATTAATAATAATTATAATTGTTACGATTTGGAGTTTTTTAATTAAATTTTTCAACTTTCGATTTATAAAAAAGTTATTAAATTATATTATTTAGAACTTATTGTTATATATTGTTACAATCAATTTACTAGTAATAATCAACATGGGAAAACCATAATAAAATTCATTTAACTTATAATAATAATAGAATTTTAACAAGGGTCTTTGATAACTTCATGATCCTTTAACTCACTAAAAATGATATTTACAAGTCAACCTTATTCATTGTAGACTTTTGGGAGGTTAACTGAGAATACTAGGACAAATATAGAGTAAAGATTCTACCTTTTTGCACTTTGTATTTTAAATTCATTCTTTGTTTTAGGTGGACTGGATATAAATGAAATGTCCTAATTCAAAATAAAGACATCAGTACTTTAATTAGAAACTTCTATCTTAATTAATAATGTGCTATACTTCAATAAGGTAATGGAAAATTTTAACATGTTTATTGCTATTTTATTTCTGTTTATTTTTATTAATCTAGCTTCATCAATAACTATTTTTGCGCAAAATAATGATACATCAGGGTATTGGGATCACGATCAAATAGAAAGTTATATTCTAACATATGAAGTTGGTGGAACGGAAGAAAATTTTACTGGTCTTGTTGATAAAGCATTTGAAGAATGGGAAAACTCTTTACAAAGACTAACTTTTGATAAAATCTCTCCAGGCGATTATCTACATTCCCTCTTTGGTCCTAATATTTACATACAACAAGTAAACAAATTAAATTTTCTTCCTATAGCATCTGAAACAAATACAACAGATAAACCTTTTGACAATCTAGGAAATATAAAGTTTGATTATACACCCTTGCTAACGATAGAAAAAGCAAATTTAAAAATATTAAGAGATGTGCCAACAAATGAAAAATATAATACCATATTACATGAAATCGGACATGCTTTAGGATTAGGACATACCGACAATAGAACGAGTATAATGTATCCTTTTGTTGATAGCAAAATAAATAGCTTAAAAATTGGTCCATGTGAAGTATATACCATTTATTCCAATAACCACCTAGACGAAGCTGACTATATGGAAAAAAGATTAGGAATGGGAGGAGAGGAAATTTGCAAATAAATTCTTTACCAAACAAATTATCAAAGAAGAGAACTATAAGAATTTAGATTAGCAATTATTGCTAATTATGAAGTATGAGGCTTCTTTCTCACTTTTGTATACTTAATTACGTAGTGTAATCTCCTCAACTATCTTTAAATTTATTATTATAAATGAGTAATTTTAAATTTAAATGTATCCAAATATTTTAAAATGAAAACCGAATAATTCTAAAATATCTGATAAACAAGAGAAATAGATAATAATATCTTTAATTATAAACTGGACTCAATTTAGGGTTTCTTGCGATTAGAGTAATAGATAAAAATAAAATACTCGTATTATATCAAAAGATTAGAAGTATATTTGGAAGTATTGTTATATGATTTTTTAATTGCTTTATTTTCTGAATATACATATCCATTTGTATTTGTTTTTATTTTCATATTAAGTATCATTCCAATATTAACTCCACCAACATGGATAGTAATTGTTTCAGCATATTCATTAAATAACGAGCTAAACCCATTTTTATTATCTGTGATCGGAGCCACTGCTGCAGTTTCTGGTCGTTTAATACTACTACAATTGAGTACAATAGGAAGAAAAGCAATAAATGACCACAGAAAAAGCAGTTTAGAAAAGCTGAGAAAATATTTAGAAAAAACCAGGTATGGATATTTGCTTGGTACTTTATTATTTGCAGTAATGCCACTACCCAGTAATATGTTATTTATTTCCTATGGTTTGATGAACGCGAAATCTATTGGTATAGTAGCCGGTTTTTGGATAGGACGTTTTGTTGTATATATGATTATGATAAACTTATCTAGATATTTTGTAGATTATTTTAAAAAAATTCTCAATTCAGATATTCAATCTTTATTTATTATGGATATGATAGGTATTATAATGACATTATTTGTGTTGTTAATAGATTGGAATATTTTATTTTCTGAGCGTAGATTAGTTTTTATTAAACCTAAGAGATTCTCTTCATGAACATTTATCATTTTTATATTATTGTAAGAAAAATAATTATAACAATTTTAGAAGTAAAACGTAACTAATTCTCCTGTTGTAAAGTTAGTCTATTCCAGTTTTACATTACATCTCCAACAGAAGAAAACAAATATTAGTCTAAAACAGGTATAAAGGATTAATTTCTTTAACTACTCTAACTATTTTTAACATTCTTTTACTTATGAAAAATAACAAGTAGAAATTATAATGATAAACAGTAACTAATCTGATTCGTTAATATTATGCTGGTATGTATATCGAAGAGTCTTATACAATTTAAAGAAAAAAGAATTTTACTTGTAGGAAATTGTAATACTTTTCATCATTTATTTTCCTCTGTTTTAGACTTGTCTTCTATAATTTTATAATTTGATAGGGTTTTGTAAGCCACAAAAACAACTAGTGCTATTATAAGAAAATCAATTATATTTGCGATAAAATCTCCATATTTAAATTCCGAGATTGCACCAGAAAGGCCAGTAATTTTTGTCTATAATTGTTCAAGACTTCCTGAGGGTAAGAATAAACCAATCAATGGATTAATAATATCTTCAACAAGAGCAGTAATCAATTTAGAAGATGCTTGGCCAATAACAAATGCTATCTCTAATCCAATAATACCAAAAGTCTTAAGGAAATCGAAGAATTGAGTAATAAAAGTCCTCGTAGGTTAGGTTCATTTGGTGATGATGACGATGAAGATGATGATGGGATATTGTTTTCTCTCAAATTCTACTTTGTTTTGAAAAGTTTGTATGATGAATAACTATGTTAAAGACAATTAACTATTTTGTTGAAGATATCAAATTAATATGACCTACATTAATGACTAAATAATAATATATATGTATTTTAAATCAGCAGCAGAAGTGACAAAATTGATGTTAAGTTTCTCTATTAATAGATAATAGCATACAAAATCGGAATAATAAATTATAAATTCTTAGACATATATGTAACACAGGGATATTTAAATTCTTCCTCCAATCCTACAGGTATAGAATAATAACTTATACTTGATGAGTTACACCACTTTGGTTTTTGGATAACAATAACATCAATACTAGCTCCTTCAGCAAATGCTAAACCTATAAAAATAGATAAGGTCATGATCATCATATTTATCATTAGAAAAAATTGTAGGATTTTCATTCCTAGACTATTAATGTTAAAGATAATTATAAATTTAAGTCCCTGACATAGAAAGAACCAGTTATAGATACATTAAATCTGGAGAATTTATTCTTCATTTTAGTATTTCTTTATATCAGTTAACCAAAATAACCTACAATATTTTAATTACAATGAAAAATTTTTCATACGTCTGAAAGTAGATCTGTGTTAACATTAAGAGAAATTCCGCCTCCTTCTATATAGATTGGAGAAAAATAAAAAAGTCGGATATATGATATAGTTTCTATGACGGTAGAAACTATAACAGCAAAACAATGGCAAGAAAAAGTTAGAGACTCTGTTCTTCCTGTAGTAGTTAATTTTAGTGCAGTTCGTTGTGGTTTTTGTCAAGCTTTAGAACCATTATATAATAGGTTATCCGAACAATATAATGATAAGTTAGAATTTCTAAAACTTATGGTAGATGATAAAAACAATAAGGAATTATTAGATCGCATATCGATAGAAAGCACACCTACATTAAAATTTTATTGTAAAAATAGAGAGATTGGAGAACATATTGGATATGCTATAGAACCAAAACTAAAACAAAAAATTGAAATGTTTTTATCAGAAATGGAATTCTGTCTTAAGAATAGTACTGGATTGACTAATAATCTATCTAAAAAATAGATAGAAATTATCTCTTTGTTTATCATCTCTATTTAAATTATAATTGAACAAAGAAAATATCATATATACATGCCTTCCATCCAATAGAAGAAAATAAAAAAATATTCATTAAGAAATGAATGAATGAATAAAAGATTTAAATTTACTTTATTTATCTGTCTAATCTAGGGTACAAAAATACTATATCAAAATGGAAAACGCAATAACATGTATTATGTTTTACACACTACAAATGAAAATATACAAATGCTAGATCTATACAATAAAAATCATAAATTAAGTATTTTAACTATTCAACAAAAAAATTCGAGAATATTAGATAGGAAACATATTGAAGTAAAAAATGCTTATCCTTCCTGTTTGAGTTTAGATAAAATAGAGTCTTTTCCCTTTGATGCTTTGGAATTAGAAGGGTCCACAGCAAGGGCTTTGTCAAACGACTGTATGGCTTCATCATATCTTTGTAAATGATCTAATGTAAAGGCTTTGTTGTTGAGTGCATTAACAGATGAAGGATTAATAGCTAATGCCTTGTCGAAAAATTGGAGTGCTTCCTCATATCTTTGTAAATGATCTAATGCAAGGCCTTTGTTGTTGAGTGCACTAACATATGAAGGATTAATAGCTAATGCCTTGTCGAAAAATTGGAGTGCTTCCTCATATCTTTGTAAATGATCTAATGCAAGGCCTTTACTATTGAGTGCACTA
>JAICEO010000006.1 GCA_025924135.1 Nitrososphaeraceae archaeon
TTCAAAAACCAATCCGAATAAAAGAATTATTATCTATCCTTGAAAAACATTTAATCAATATATCAATTTCATAAAGTTATAGTAGAGATAAATAGCAAGTACCTTTTTTTTGGTCTTAATCCAATAAGCTTGAAATTAGTTTCCCACCTCGATAACATTCAAACTGTCAATTTACCCCCTGAAGTTTCTAGTTGGAGAGCTATATTCAATTTCCTGTTTTTTTTGAAACAGGTGTAAAAAATCGGTTGATGTGCTATTTTGTCATCATTGTTTATAATTTCTTAACTATCCATTTTTAATATTCAGTGTTGTTAGTTCACTATTATAGTTCATATGAGATTCTGTTCTATGTATATGATAATTGAACGAATCCAATAGTAAAGCAACAATAGAGTAAAAAAATATAATCGATAAATTTAATATTATCAAAAAATGTTATTAATTGATATTATATTTAAAACTTAAAGTGAAAGATATTGTTTAAATTTATAAATATAACAACGCACTCTTATTACTAATTAGTTTACCAATCCTTGAACTTCAGTACTGACTTATGAGCCATGTTCCTTTTGTATATGGTTATTGAGAGCATTCTCATTTTTAGCGATATAATTACATAACCTACAAGTTTTTTTATCTTTACGTCCTTGTAAGTAATCTGCAAGCCGCATTAGATACATTGTAATCCCCCACATGTATATATTAATAAAGAATCTTATTTAATAATTAT
Source organism: Nitrososphaeraceae archaeon (assembly GCA_025924135.1). GTDB lineage: Archaea > Thermoproteota > Nitrososphaeria > Nitrososphaerales > Nitrososphaeraceae > TH1177. The sequence goes on from JAICEO010000006.1 coordinate 731, forward strand.
ATCTTTTTTCCTTCTAAATATAAGACAAATACTATAGAAAAGAGAGACAAATAATTGCTGCTTAGCTTATACTTAATATTAATGATTTCGAACATTTCCAATTTTTAAAAAATATTAGAATCCTAAATAGTAATAGTAATTAGTTTTCTATAACAGAATGAGAATATAACATGGTACAAATCAATCTATTATAAGATTACTGACTTTTTTATTTTGGATAAGGTAGAGTCACATTTTACCAGTAGGATTCAACTACATTTTCAGTAGATGGTCTAGAGTAGAGTGGTCCAATATAGGATGGTTCTATTACCTTGTATTTAGCTTTTATTTTTAGAAATTTATTTAAATTTTATTGAATAATTATTTTAAATGAATGATTTAAAAATTAAAGTATATATAGTATAAAGAATAACAAAATCTCTCCTTGTTTTTTATTAATTTTTTATTATTGGCCATATCTTTAATTATAACTTTTTTTCTGTTTTTTCATTTGTATTCGGAAGGCAATAATACATTTGTATTCTCTATATTGGAGTTTATCATAAATAAGGTACAATTATTATCTTTACCAAATGATACAGATAACTATGCTTTGCTACAAAATATAAATGCAGAAAATGTTATTAAAAATCTTAATACTAAGAAAAAAATTATTTCAATAAATAAAAATTCTCATCATCATGATGCCGATGAATACATTAGCATGGGTGCATGGGTTCCTTTAAACAATAGCCTTATTCTTCAACAGTTGAAAGGAGAAGTACAAAAAAATGCAATAAAAACTCTTCAAAATCAAGGCTTTCATGAATATTATTTTGCTATGAATAACTTTGAAGATACCGAATCTACCAAATTAACAGAAGAATTACTAAAATCTACAGAGGAAACCAATCTAAAAATAATAATTATTCTCCGTCCTCCTTCAGAGGGTAATTCTGATACAAATTATGATTGGAAAGGTTGGATAAAATATTTTAATGCTCTTGAAAAGAAATATCCAAAATCATTTGAAGGATTTACAATAGATGACTTTAATTGGATAAGTACAAAAGAGGATACAAAATTTAAAAATAATCTTGATTTTATGGAATATTCAAAGCTCATTAAAGCACTTGACGATAAAGACAACGATGTTAAATTTTATCCAACAATATATTTTGAAGGAAGAAAAACAGACATAGTAGACACAAAATATGATGATTATACCGATGGATTTATTGTAGCCAGTGGATGCTATTACAATGTTTCTACCTTAAAAAAAGAATTTACTATATTTAGAGAAATATTTGAAAAGTCTATTAGATATGTTGTCTATCCTACTATTACATATAACTATTCTAGGCAGGGATATAATCCTCCTACCGACCAACTTATACAAGCTACTTTATCTATAGCATCCGATTCTGCTGATGGTTTAATCATTTTCCGTGATACAGATAAGCCAGTAATACAAGAGTATTTGGTTAATCAAGATAACAAAAAATATCTAGGAAAAATAACAAAGATGAAGGAACTACAGATTAATGATGAAAAAATGATGACAACAGCTAATTTAAAAAAGTTATTGAATTTACAAGATGCTGAACAATATGTTAATTGTCAGAAATGGTCTAACAGATTTAATAAAGCCTATGATGAATGGAAAGAATTATCACAAAAAGAAAAAGAAAACGACAAATGGAAAAAAGAGATATTACAAATAATAAAGAAAGATAAATAGAGGCAATATGGTAAAATTATATCATAACTATTAAAGTAATTCTATAAATTTTAATCTAACAAACATATTTTTTACATATCTTGAAATTAGTAACTTTTCTTCTAAATAACTATTGTCACATGTAGAATAATACCGATATGGTTCTAAAATGAGAGTCTGCTATAGAGATACTACTACATTGGATTTAGCTTTCATCATCGTCAGAACTTATTATAAAGTAATTTTTTCAAAATTTAGAAATTAAGTTCAGGGGAATTTTAAAGTGACATGTTATATAGGTCATTGTACTCTTGGCAATAATGACGAAAAGATTTTAAATTGTTACAGTAATAAGAACAGGACTTAAAAAGGTCAATGCTTATTTCTAATCATGTGTGGTTTTATATATAAGGCTGATAGCGACCATTCATTGAAGGGCAAGTCTGTATTTTCAGCAGATGACTGTAATATTGGTTTAGTTGTATCCTCTTTAGGAAATATCTTAATTATAGAACAAAAATTTAAACAAGAAATAGGCGCCAAAGAAAAAATAAGAAAATATGAAATTCCTCTAATAGAAATAAAAAAGATAGAGGGACTATCTATTATTCTTAAATCAAAAAAAGAGTATATACAAAAGAACTATTTTAAAACATGAAAATATTATAATTTACTATTAAAAATCACTTAATGATTTGCTGATTGACTCATATTTTTCATTGTTTGGTTGGTGTTGTTGTTGTTGTTGCCGCGATCTGATGGGCAAAGGAGGTAGTATTAGCTAAAATAGAGTGAGAAAATAAAAAAAAGATAATTGCAATGAATATTGTTATTGATGCTGATACAACTGATTGAATAATTTTATGTATTATTTATATGCTAGATATATATGCATATTAGTAAATTATCTAATTGCAATTAACTTTTTCAAAGAAATTGTAATCTATTATTAAATGCTGAGGATATCCACAGAAATAATATTGATTTGGATAATGGTTATTTAATATATCGTTCTGAACCTCAGGTTTATCTTTTGAATCTCTATCAATTTTCTTAGTTTTATCTATTGAGGAAAGAGGAATGTTTTTCTTTAGGTCTTCCCTCTCATTATCATCATCTTCTTCTTCCTTATCATTCTTTTTTGCAAAAGATATTTGAGATGAAGATATAATCAAAATAGTTGTTACAAATGTAATAACAATAATAACCGTACTTAGATTCACAACTAAAAACCCTTAATTAAATATTTATAAATTGTGAATAATTTGTAGTTCTTTTGATTCTAAGGATGATAGATTGCTAAATATTAAAACGAAATGAAATGTGATTAGAAATGATTTGGTACATTCTTCAATTGAAATTCCGAGATGTCAAAATATTTGGAATAGATAATTGCCAAATTATGTTCTATTAATTCTTTAGTCAGATTTGCTCCATTAAAGAATACTTGAAACACTACAGATCAGGAGATTAATTATTTAGTATTGGTTGATGGTAGTAGTTTGTTGTAACAATTCTCCAAGTTCATTATGCATTTTAAGATAGTTTAGTCCTTTTTCTGTAGTCTTGAATGTTCTATTTCCATCCAGATATTCTATTAAGTTGTTTTCTATCAAAACAGAAAGGTATTCCTTTAATTGCCCATAACTTAGAAAAGCTTTGTACATAATTTTTGTCTTGGTTGCTCTTCCATTTGCAGCGTCCAGTATATTACCCACTATTTCCGTTCTACTTCTATATTTCATATTATTATGTAAGTGATTTAATTATTTTAGTTTATTATAACAGTCACAGGTAAGATAATTATAGTACAAATATGTATTAGGGCCAGTTTACAAATAAAGAAAAAATTGTAAAATCTCATCTGTAAATTCAAGGGATTCCATACTAAAAAATATTGTAATTTTAATATACCTCAAATAAGATAATAATGATAATATCAATTCTAATCTCTATTTATTACAGAATAACAAAAGAGAATAAATCGTAGCAATCTATAATAAATATTATGGAAAATTATTTTTGGAATCAGTTCCTCCCTATCTGAGAATGATAATACAAGGTGAATAATACCCATTTTCAAGAAGGATGCTAATTGCATACTATTACCAATATATAGGCAATAAAATTTCTCTATTTTAATAATCTTATGCATACACCTTGAAACGTTGGAAGTAATACCTATAGCAGTTCTAAAATAAGAGTCCAATGTATGTATACTATTATGTTGTCTTTAACTTTTTCATTATGATATTCTTTTTAAATTCTTTGTTAACATTTTAAAAAAATTAAAAATAGGGATTGTCTTGACAATGGCCAACATTACTAAGAGTAAGATTATTATTTCCACGATTTAAGGGAGTTTGTCTAGCAGTTATATATAACTTCGATAGAAATTAATTATTTATCTTATTTATAGCGATTATTATTAGAAACTTACTTATTTCAAAATTTTTTGTATAGTAGTTGTGAATCTCTTTCTATCAACAGGTTTTTTCATTATATATTCCTTGGATATTCCTGGAATTATTGTTGAAAATTCGTCTAAGATATCTAAAGCTGTTATAAAAAGAACCTTAATTGTTGGGTCTATCGCTTTTATTTGCTGATGTAATTGAAATCCATTCAAATTTTTCATTCTGATATCAAGTATTACTAATAAATCTTTAAAATTTGGAATATTTCTAATATAATTAATGGCAAAAGAGGGATCTGTAAATGCAGTTACATCATAATCATGTTCCTCTAAAAAAGTCTTATAAGTAAAAAGAACATCCTCCTCATCATCAACCAAAATTATCCTTTTGTTGTTATTATTGTTTAAGTTACCTAGAGATGAACCCAATTGTTGTTGTTGATTAAAGGAATTTGTATCATTAACCTCAATATTATTAATCCCAAAAATTTTTTTTCTTTTAATCTTGTATAGAGGATAAATATTATTTTCTGTTATTTGATAATTAATATGATTTATAAAATTATAACTGTTTAGCATTGCAGAAAAAGATTTTAAAATTCTGTAGAAATTATCTCCAATAATTATCTCATTTGGAATAGCTGATGAAGAAGAGGTGTTTATCTTCGAACATAGATTTACAGTAGTTCCAAATAAATCTATTTGACTGTAATCTCCTACTAAAGCTAAATCTAATATACCATAGTCCATACTAATTCTATAATTGAATGGTGGAAGTTGTTGCTTTGATAATTCTTCATTAATACTATATCGTTCATCTAAAATTTTAAAACAGCATTCAATAGCCTCTGCAAAGACTTCTATATTATTTACATCAGTAGTTTTTGGAAAGTAAAATAATAAACAGTCACCGATATTTTTTATAACTTTTCCACGATAACTTTTAACATTTTCTGATACGGAATTTATAAATGTAGAATAGTATCTTCTGATATAATCTAAACCCTCCATTGTAATGGTAGTTTTAGTAGAATCTACTAAATCAATAAAACCTACACAACTTTTTATTGAATCACCAGAAAATCTAATACCTTTGGAAGAAAAATTTTTCATTATCCAGAAAGGCTCCTACAAGTATTAATCAAAAATAGAAATTTACTATTAATATAATGCAATATATTCAATAATTTTCTCAGTTAAAGGTTGTTATGGAAATATAAAAACAATTTGATGAGAGAAATGTCCTATAAAACTTTAGAAGAATTGATTGATGTAATTATATTATCGCTACAAGCAATTTACCCTCTAAAAGTTAAATTTATTTGAATATGTTATATAAAAACATATAAAAAAATTTATGAATAAATAAAATTTTGAGGCGCCTCAAAATTTTCTATATTCCTAATTTGTATTATGAGTCTAAGCCTTTCCATCTCTTCCCCTCTAAAACTACTTTGATAAAATAAATAGAAGGATAATTTGGGAATTTCTAGTTGCTATCATTAGATAACCAAACAGCATTCTTATCAATAATACAAATAAAACTAATAAAATTAAAAAAAGGGTTGAACTAACACTAGGTGACATAGCTTGTTTCGTTAAAACTCATGCAGGTTTTGTTTGAGTGAGACTATTATTAGAAATTATTAAAGTAACGAAACAGGAGGTTCAATGAGGCTCATGAGACATGTCCTCCAGTTTGGTTTTTCAGTCCAAAGAACTCCAAACAGAACCTCTTTAACAATTACAATCAATATAGTTTAATAAAGTTGCTTTCAAATTAGTTTAATATGTTGCTTTTTTTTAAATACTTTATTACTTTTATTTAATATAAAATTCAAATAATAAAAAAATATATAGATTATGTTATTTCTAACTAACCAATTACTCTATCTTTAGTTTGTAGAACTTGTTCTTGTTTTATCATGAATATTGTCGCTTAAAACTTGTTAGAAAGTTTTTACAGTATTAGCTCCTCTTTTTGATAGCTCCTTTACATACTCCTTTGTATTTTGTACAGATGTATTGACAGAATCTAAATTTGCAAATAATCTAAAATTTAATACGATTTTACTAACTAAGAGAGGTCAAGCTCTGGGAAAAGAGGAAAGGTATCAAAAAAGCTTAGAAACATAATCATACTCACACTCATTATTTGTTTATCATTTCAGTAAATATTCTCTAGTTACAATAATTTACTTTTTTAGTTAAGACTCGTTGTATGATGTTCTTGATTCTTTAAAATAGAAAATAATTTAGAAAAGAAAAAAGGCTTTAAAATCACATCTTGGCATTTTATACCAATTGATTCTATCATATTACTTATATTAGCTAATGAGCAGGTTGTAGTTAGTATTATTCTTTTATGTGGTAATCTATCGCGAATTTTTCTTGCAATTTCAAACCCTGAAATGTCAGGAAAATGAGTATCCAGTATAATGATATCTTAGTCGTCTTCTTCTTCTTTTTCTGCTGTATTAGAAAGTAAAATATCTAAACATTTGTTACCATCTTTTATAACGTTTACATCCCATTCTTCAAAACCATACTATTTTGTAAAAAGAGTATAAAGAACCTGAATATCTGGTTCTGGTTCCGCTATTAGGATACGTTTAGGTTTTTTTTTCTTTATTCTTTTGGTTTTCTGCTGTGTATTGTTTTAAATCAATCGTTATTGTATGCATCCCATTAAGGTGGTCTTTAGTATCCGACAACATAGGATTGTTAAGGACTAGTCCAGGGTGAGGATATACTACAGTAATATTTCGTTTGTTTTGTATCCATTCAGTTGTTGTGTTATGTCACCATTTTTCTAACACTTTACATTCTGCAAAGTGTTTATTATGTGATAAGAAGCATGCTGCATCCGCAAAGGCTAGTATTGCATCTTGTTTTCCTTAAGATATACGCTGATGTTGAGTTTTTTCTAATTCTGTTTTAAGCTTGTTAAAAGGAGATAAATCTCCATGTAGTGCTGATTCAAAATAAGGCTTGAAATTAACAATTTGTAGTTCACCACTTTCTACATTTTCTTTATAATTATCAATTTTAGAGGATAAATTTGTAATATTAGAGCTACTTTTACTGTGATTTGCATTGATAGATGCATAAATGCATTGGTATCCATTCTTTAATCCCTTATTAATATATTTACAGCTGCATTATTGCGCTCATCATCGCTGCTATATAGTAACATAATATGCTCATTTGATGGAATATTTGTTAAATAGGGGATGGTTGATATGTATATGGTTATCATTAACATTACGTACAACCTATATAAAAATTGTAGAGAAGTGATGTATTTTCTTCCAAAAATAATATACAGAATGATTATCTATATTATTTTTAGATATTCTCTATAGAAGTTATTTTTTAAGTAGTTGGTCATTTATTGATACAATGTATAGTAGTTGGATGAAAAATAAAAGCATGATCTTCAAATCAGGCTCAGAGGGATTCGAACTTTCCTAATACTCATGTTCAGTATACTTTTTGAAACTTTCTATGATCTGTTATAGGATATACAAATAATAAATTCAAGATATCAGAATTTTATATAAATATTTATTTTTAGTTGACAAACAATTGTGAAAAACAATTAGTTTAAAGAAAAATAAAAAAACAAATTAAGGTCTCAATGGTAGATTGTCAATTATTTATTGAAACTTTAAGATATGTCTATTCGTTAGAAATATGCGTTTGAGGAACTAATATCGATAGCTGTTAAAAAAAAGATCACTTGTAGAGCTATTCTCACATAGCTATAGCATTTATTATTAGAAACTTATTTTAATTTTTTACTTTATCAATGAATAAAAATTATAGTATTTTTAATTTATTGTTATCAAGATACATAGTCTAATTTGAATTTGAGTGTACTGTCTTCATCATTTGGCAGATTTTTTGTTTGACAATCTTTGAAATCATCATCATCTTCTAAACATACTTTAACCTTTTCTTTAGGTTCACCTGAAATAGTTTCTTTTATTTTTTCTGAGTCATCATTTATTTTTATTGTTGTTTCTTGTGTTTCATCATCTGTTTTGATAGATAAGTCTGCTTTAGTGTCAGCTTTATCTTTATTCTGAATATCTATATTTAGTTTATAGTCTTCTGCGTAAGATTGTTGAGATATTAAAGAAAAGGAAACAAATAGGGTAGCCACGATAGATAAAGATATAAGCAATGCATTAAGTCCTATCGGATTATTATTTGTTTTTTCTGTATTATTCATAATTTTTTATTGGAAATTATTTTATAAAAATATTTGAAAAGATAAATATAGAAAAAGAATGTGAATTAAATTCAGAATATATTCCTCTATCTCGTTTTATTATTAAAAACTTGTTTTAGAAGATCTCACAAAAATAAAAAATTAGCGATTGTTAAAGCAAAATTGCATGTAAAGATTGACTATTCTATGATGTTAGATAGGAGGGTAAAAAACATGAATTAACAAATTATTTTTACAAATAGCTTTATGTCTAAGCCTCAGTTGGTGGATTTACTATTCCATTACAGTGATACTAATTCATAATTGCAATAAAAAGATTATAAATAATCAGTATGAATAAGATTAGGAAATTGAGATATGTTACACTTTCATCTCTATGTATTTTAAAAGATGCTCAGTCTGAGTCCTAAATGAAGAAATGGCACTCATGAGTTATGTTCTTAAGTTAGTCTTCAATAGCATCTTATTTGCAGTTGGCTATTTGGTACATATCCGAAACAATCACGGGGATATTTTAAGTTAGACTGCCACAAAGAGTGACATTTTTTAGATCTTCACATGTAAAAAAAGTATTTTCTAATGTGACTCCATCATGATCGGTATTGGGTCGAGCTGGTTAAAGGAGACAAGCATTTGCTAGTTCAGCGTCACTAGTCTTGTTATTATTGCATACAAACCAATATTTTATAATATTTTTGTATTAAATTAGGATATAAAAATATTAGAAATAAGTATATAAAATATTATAGAATTTCTTTTTGACCCCCTTTTAGACCAAATACATAAATTTTCGTCATCTTCTACCTTTTTTTTCTCAAAAATAAGATAGTAAGATTAGGAAAATTTTTTTTGGAGTGAATCCTTAAGTGAACGAATTTTCTCTTCTAAAATTAATGTTCTTTTTCCCATTCATAACTTCGAGTATCATTATCTTTAGCAACAATCCAAAAATCATAATTTCCATCAAGACGATCTCCTGCTTTATTAAGTTCTATTTTCCCTGATACTCCCTCATCAAATGATTCTGCAGTTTCTCGAATAATATCGTTAAATGATTTGGTTAAATTTCCATTATTGTTACTATTGTTAAAAGTAGTATTATTTTTATCAAGGCTTAGTGCGGCTATCCAATAAGAATCATAAGCTAATGCAGAATATGTTATTGAACCTACTTCATGTAATTGTTTTTTTAGTACTTCTTTGAGATCATGTAATTCCTTTGACTCACCATCTATAGAATATAAAGGATTAGAAAGATGTGTTTTCATTGCAAACAATGCTGCATCAATATTCTTTGTTATCTGATGATTTTGTGCTATTTTATCACTGCCATACCATCTTACTTTTCCCAAGTTTTCATAAAGGGTTGATTGGATTAAAATAGGTGTTATCTCGTCAAAAGATATTACATATACACCTACAGAATCAGCACCATATTTTTTTATTGCATCAGCGACTATTGCATTTAATTTTTCTAATTCTTGATTCCACATTAGGAAATTTATCCTATGTAAACTAGTGGCAAATTTGCCTGTATAAGGTTTATAATTAATACCTTCTTCTACTTCTCCTCCTAGTTTTTCAAAATAAGATTTAGTAGATTTATAGAGATCATTACTATATAAACCTCCTCTCCAGATAGGAACAATAACTTTTATACCGTCTTTGATCATTTTTTCTGCAACTATTTTTCCTTGGGATGTATCATCAGGAACTAATCGAAAAAGATTATCTCCTTCTATAGAAAGTGATGAGGAAGTACTAGAGTAACTAATAAGGGTAATATTATTAGCATCTGCGTATTCTTTGGCAGCTAAAACTGTACTACCGATAGAAGGTCCGACAACAATATTTGCACCATGTTCATGTAATTTTTTTATTGCTACTAGAGTTTCTTCTGGACTTGTCTTTGAATTAGCCATGAGTAGAGTGAAATGTGATGACGAATTCATTTGTTCAAAATGTTTGTTTACATCATATTCAGCTTTTTCTAATGCTACCTTGACAGATTTACCAATAGAAGAAAAGGAACCAGTGAATGGTAAAATGGCACCAACAACAAAATCCTTTTTAATATTGTCATCATAACTATACTTTGATGATGATGAGAGTTGAGGATAAGAAGAACTCTTTTTTATGAAAAAGTCTTTATCTTCATCACCGCTGAAAACATTTGTATAATAAAAACCAGTAAATATTAGAAAAGATATTATGATAATTGAACTAAATAGAATCCTTTTAAAAGTTTCATTTTTTCCTCTTCTTCTTCTTATGTTTATTATAATCTTGTAAATGAGATCCTTTGACTGCCATTTGATATAATACCTAAGATACCATATAAGACCAGCTGCAATTAACAAATAATGTGCAGACAATAATAATGCAGACATCCATAACTGTTCAACAAATGCAGTTAGAACAATAATTGCAAACCAACTATCTCCTACTACAATTGCTAAAAATCCAACCAATTCACAGATCCAAGGAATAAAGTGATGTTTTTCATTCTTTATCCCAAGGAGGATCATCAATGCAAGAACAGTTAGAATGGAATTTAATGTAGGATATGCTATAGTGACAATAAAAAGCATAAGACCTCGGAAATTTGATAATTCCGACAGATCTAAAGTCAAGTTTAAGATATATATCAAAAATAAACCTGTACCAGAGATTATTAAAAGCAGAATTTTTTTATTGGTAATGTAACCAAGTTTTTTATATATATTTATCAATCTATATATTAGAAATCCATATGCAGATAACAAGAATAGATCTGCTAAAGAAGGGACTGGCGATACAATATCAAGTACTACTTCGTAATATGCCCAGATTATATTTGCTATAAACCAGAAAATAAGACCAAGTGTTAGAAGAATATTAGTTTTATCTCCTTCCTTACTATCTCTATCCTTAACTAGAATCATTGCAGAAAGTCCTACAGCAATAAGAGAATTTGTTATCAAAATCCAATTTGAATAGGTTATTTTAGTGTCTGACTCTGCAAAAATAATAATAGAATTTCCTATGACTATTGTAATAATTACTCCTAAAAAAAAATATAGAGTAGTCCTCAATTATTCTCCCTTTTTTTATAAATATTGATATCAGTTATAAATGCTTAAAACTACAAATAGCGAAAAGAATTTAAATTGATATATTCGTAATTATTTTTATATATATACATGTAATATTCTGATAGCAAAAAATACATCACCTACTACTACTCATCTTAATATCATGTAGGTTATATCTTTTTGTGGTTTATTCTGCTTTTGCAATCTTTAAAGTATGTTCATTCATTCTTTTCTATTCCAATAAACCTTTTATTTAGATTCATTATGTCCTTCATATAATACTTTTATATTCTACCAATAAAATTAAATATTTTTTTTAGTTATAACAATATTTATAAAGTTTATTTTATTTCTCAAAAATTGCTATGAAAATTTATAATAATTCTCTAGAAATATTATTACTTATTTCGTTTATATTCTTAGGATTTTCTTTTTTATTATCGTATGTTTATGCTAAAGAATATCTAAATGAAGAATATGGAATAAAGTTTGAATATCCAGATGAATGGAAATTAACGACAGCAAATGAGAATCTATCATCATTTCATGCAGAATATAACGAAATACTCCTAGCAAATTTTCATCCAGATCCTCATCCTAGCATCTTTAATTTTGTATCATTAGCAGCATATATAAATATGACTAGTCCAGATGAATTTCTAAAGCTATTCAAAAAAGAACTTAATACAAATGAGAAAGCAAATATAGAAATTTTGGACATAAAGAAATATACCAATGTTAGAGGACAATCAACAATTTTGATGAAGACCATATATACTCCTATACAAACCGAATCTCTTTCAGATTTTGCTTCTTCATCATCATCGTCAAATGTAGTAACCTATATACTTTTTTATGAAGATAAAACTGGATATAAAATTGCCTATTCATTACCTCCAGATATTGCATACAAATATCAAGATGATGTTTTGTCAATTGTATCTCAAATAAGAGATAATAAAATGTAATGGTCTATAGCATATAGTATTAGAATACATAAAATAAATTCATTCATCTATCACTTTTAATAGTTATATTCGTTTACATATTTATAAATTAGACAGTTGGGAGTCGACTTGATAGGATTTCAGTGTTCACTATCAGTTTGATTGGTAGAAGAAGTAATATATTAAAATAATAGATTATTTGATCGTGTTTACATAAGGATATTTGACCACCTCCTTCAACGAGAAATGGTGCAATATTCTTTGTTGTAGCGGAAGTATTATACTGGTATACGAAGATCTTGATCCAACTGTATAAATGTTGTAGACCACAAAATTGTTTATCATTACTAGCACAATAGTCATATAAAGATTCTTTTCTATCATTGAATACTAAGATATCCCCTTAATAATACTCCTCTCTAAATGAAAATATAATCTATGTTTCAATCTATATTTCAAATACAAAAGCTAAAGGCTTGAGGAAATCGTGTACAACAACCCCTTCCCCCATCAGTCTAAACTGTACGCATTACATATTTGAAGAAAATAAGAGATCGAAGAAGTTCTCTGCTAACAACATATTTCTTTTATTTGAAATTTGGATTCCCAGGATTCCTAGTATTGTTTTGTATAAGAAAGTGCTGATTATAAAAATAAACTATAATAACAATAACCTTATTAATTTGTATTCCTTAAAATTGCTATGAAGGAAATAAGTCTTTATATAAGACCAGAAGATTTTTCTAAGGTAGTTGGTATCCTTCGCAAAAATAATGTTGGTGGCATTACCTTTTTTGATACAAACGGTTCTGGTAGAACAAAACATGCGCCAGTTCCAGAAAGAGTTCGTATGTATATGACCGGAAAGATGATTACTCCGGAATTTGTCAAAGGAACTAAAGTAGAAGTGATTGTACCTGATTCTTCGGCAGATCAAATTGTTGAAGACTTATTAAACAATTTAAACTCAGATACAGGATCTCATGGCATGATCTTTGTCAAGGATGTCTCTGGGGCATATGAAATAGGAACTAACTTAAAAGGGGATAGTGTATTAACTCCTAAATAAATTATTGTATAAATATATTATTCTATAGATTAAAATTGGTTATGTTAATTTAAGGTAAACTTATTACTTCTTCTTTTAACTGATTGACAAACTAATGGTCATTAGTAGAGGTTGTATAATGATACATAGATACAAACTTTGTACTCAATTATGTACACGAAATAGATTACTTTCGTTTATTCACTTGTCCCCCACTTTTATTCAAAAGATTTATAGTTTCTATCACAAAAATAAATAAATAAATAAAAAAATAAATAAAAAAATAAATAAAAAAATAAAAAAATAAAAATTATAGTCGAAAAACATTACTAGAATTTTTAAATAATAAAAGATCATGTGATTGTTTGGTAAGTTTGAGTTTATCCACAAACTTTATGTAACTTTTCATATTAGAGATAGGCCAATCACTTCCATACAACAAACGATGAGGCATCTCAAGATAACTTAGTATTTCTTTAATTTTATATGAATAATATCGTTGAGCATATAATGTAAAATTTCCAATTACCAAACCTGAAATATCAGCATAGACATTTTTATTTTTATATAGTATTTCTTGACAATCTAATAACCAGGGATTTCCTATATGACACATAATAATAATTAATTCAGGATTATCAACAGCTATATCGTCAATATTCAATGGATGGGCAAAGCGAACTTTGGATGTAGGGGAAAATGTATCTCCAGTATGAAGCATAACAGGAACTTTATATTCTATACAAAGGTCATAAATCCGTTGATATTTTTTATCGTAAGGATAATAATATTCATATCCGCAATATAGCTTTATACCTTTGATTAATCCATCTTTTAGCCAATCTCTGCATTTTCTAAAATCTTCATCATTGTGATTATCAATTGTAAATCCAGCTACTATTCCAAGCTTATAGTCTTTATTTTTTAAAATATCAATAATTTGAGATGTTGATGGTCTCTCACTATCAAATTTATAGGATGTTAAAATAAGAGAATAATCAATCTTGTTATTGCTCATAGTCTCTAGTAGTTCTATTAATCTATCTTTTAGTGATGGAATTCTTTTTGTCTTTTGAATATTACTATAATAATTTAAATGAACATGACAGTCTATAATTGGCATTCGATACTCTAATTTATTTGAAATTAGAATTTATATTTGGATCTATTTTATAGCTGGTTAATTATTAATTTTTAGTATTATTAGGGATATCTTAAACTTCTTAAAATAATTATAAAACTCCTTTTTATGAAGAAGTACATTTCTTTTATCATTAATAGTATTTTATAATATATTGTAAAACTTAATTTTATCCATCCATTTTATATAATACAAAATACATAAGACTACTCTGAATTTGTGTATTTTTATTTCTATTTTTTTTTATTCGCAATAATTTTTACAATTAAGATTAAATTTGGTTACTAATCTTATCTATCCTTATTAATATGACCGAATTATTTGATCCTCATACTACAGGTGTTAAAGTTAGAAATACTATAAAAAACGATATTCCAAAGATTATAGATCTAGACAAGCAATCATTTCCTTTTCTTGCAAAATATGGCAATATATGGAAGCAAGAAGAACTCAATAGTCATCTTGAGATTTTTCCTGAAGGACAATTTGTTGCTGTAGAACCAGATGGCACAGTAGTAGGTTCAGCAAGCACTCTTATAGTTTCTCTTGATCCAGAATATAAAGAACATACATGGATAGATATTACTGCAAATGGTATGTTTACTAATCATTCTTATGATGGCGATAGTCTATATGGCGCAGATATTTCATCACATCCAAAGCATAGACATGAAGGTATAGGAAGTATGCTTTATGCTGCTAGAAAAGATTTGGCTATGAAATTGAATTTAAGAAGAATGATAGCAGGAGGAAGATTGTTTAACTATTGTGATTATGCAGATAAAATGCCTGCTTTGGAATATGCACAAAAAGTAATTAGAGGAGAACTTAAAGATCCTGTTTTATCATTTGAACTTGATAATGGATTTAAATTTATAAAAATCCTTAACAATTATTTAGATGATGTTCGTTCTTTGAACTATGCAAGTTTTATAGAATGGTTAAACCCAAAGTTTCATCAATGATTATGGTTGTCCACAATATTAGAATTAATTATTTTACTGTTACTCTATTAATAATTGATTTTAACAGTAGAAAACTAAAATTTGTTCTTTTTTGTCAATACCTAAATGATATATCTTTACTAATACTATCACAACTTGTAAATTGTTGTATTGATGATGTTCAGAGGAACCATTAATAACTATTTCATCTATTTTGAATGCAGATATTCTTTTCCTTTTGTATAGATTGCATGAACCAAATCTTTGAATCTGATTTCAAATAGCAATATGAGTTTGTTTCTCACCGTCAAATATATCCAATGCTTTGGAAGTATTTCTAAACTATACCAACAAGAAATTACAAATACAAAGAATACATTACTACTGTAGTGGATGTTCTGTTTCTGACAATTTTCAATAACATGCAAGTTAGAATTAATTGTTTAAACTATAATGTACAAAATATCTTTCTTTTTTGTATTGACAAATAAGATCGTTATAATTTTATAGATAAGCTTTCTAAATTTATACTAATCATTACCTTTTTTATGTAACTTTATAAGTTATCTAGTGGAGGATACAGGTGAATGGATGGAATAGTAATAGTAGCAATAGCACAAGAAGGATTATTAAGAGGGACAGGAACAGAAAATCAATCTCCTTTGGTTTCTGAAGTAACAGAATCTTTCCTTGTTCCCTATATAAATTATTTAACATTTGGTATAGATATAGCAGCAGGATTGATAATTGGATTATCAGCTATTTTTGCTTTAATTTCATTTATTAAAATATTAATAAAGCCAATAAAAGAACAAACCCAGTCTAAAGAAACGATAAGACTCAATTTGACTAGAGGTATGCTGCTAGCATTAGACTTTGAAATAGGTAGTGATATTCTAAAAACAATTCTGCTACCATCAGTTAGAGAACTTACGATATTAGCAGCGATTGTAGGAATAAGAATAGTATTAAGTTGGTCACTTTCAAAGGAAATAGAAAGACATTCAACAGTTATAAAAGAAGAAACTTAACTGATGGAAAATACTGATACACTAAACAAAATACATGATTTCAAAAATAAAAATTATTACCAAACCTTATTGTAATTAATAATGACTATAATTACCTTTATCAGTTCTTATCCATATTTTTAGTTTTGTCATTACTTTTACCGTACATCAATATAGAAGATATTATTTTTACAATTACTTTAGTAATTGATATTTTTGCTATATCAGTAATTGCTGTATCAGTGATTCAAACAATCTATTATCTTTCACTATATAAGTTTAAATCTTTACTCTCATCAGCAGCAGCAAAAACAACATCAATTTCAAATTTAAATATTATTCAAAGAAATTTTGTAACAGGATTCATTTTAGCATTAGAATTTGAAGCAGCAAATACAATATTAAAAATGGGTGTATTTACATCTCTTGTGATAGATAAATCATCAACAACTCTATCAGACAGTTTTATAAATAATTTTATTATTTTTGTAATGGTGATTTCCATTCGAATTGCAATCAAACAATCTCTTGGAAGATTTAAGAAAAGAAATAGCAGCTAAGAATGTACTCATATTTATTAAAAAATTAGGTTAAATAAGATTAATTCGGAGAAAATTGATTAAAGAGCAAACAATACATTCTAGAATTTTTTAATTATTCTTACCATAATTTAGTGTCACATTTTAATTAACAATTTGATTCATCTATGATATATTCTAAAAGATGCGCAGTCTGCGTCCAGTATGAGTTTAACCTTCAGCACAAACATATATTAGCCTTTCATTCACAAATATTCATTGAACTCGGTGTTGCAGACCCTTTTTTATCCTTGTATTTTCTCCTACAAAACTGGCAAATTTAGTAAATTATTGATAAAGATAAGAAAAGAGGAATAGCTAACTTTTGTCAAAATGCTACCTGATTTATTACTATCAAATATAGTGAACTCGAGAAAATTACTGACCTCGTCTGTAGTAATACCGACAGCGGTGCAAAAATAAGACCCTAAGTTATGGTAATAAAGTAGATCAACTAAAGATACCTTTTAAAACTATTTTAACTTTCCAAAACCCATTCCAGTACATCTATAAGTAGGTCATACTCTTTTGCCACATCACATTTATCCAAAGGTATTTGACAGTTCTTGGAATGCTGGAACCTGATTTTTTGTAGTTCTTCAACTTTGTTTCGAATTTCTTGTTCGTTTCTCAACACTCATCATCTAATCCAAAAATATCTAAACCATTATTTGTAAGAGCCAATCCAAATACACTTTTCTCTTCTGCTTGAGTAGTAAAAGCAACAATAAATAGAAAAAGGTGCCAAAGCAATAACAATTTTTACTCCAATACAAAAATTTTGAGTAATTAATTCCTTCTTTAGCTAATTTTAATTTTAAATCAATCATAATTTTGTTCTAAATAATGGAATGATATAATGTTATCGGTATTGTTAAGTTTAATAATAATTTAATTCAAGGTTATGCAATAATTAATCTACATAAAGAAATATTAAACTCGAACTTTTTATCCATACTTGCGTTTATTCTATCAAAACAACATAATTTTTTGCTAAAAATATTAATATCAATGAAAAACTTACTAACTTTTTTTAAAAAAAACTAAATATTAAGGTTTATTTACAGGTAAAATTATCTTAATACTCATCCAAGGTAACTGACACTTAATATGAATTTAATAATAATGACTAAATTAATTTCAAATAGAATATACGTTTAAATATTTATGTTTATTGTGATTTCCTGGTGCTAATTTTTTATCATAAAATAGGACTGAAAATTATTAGGGTGTTGTATGAAGTTCATTTCTCTATAAGATTTGTTTTGTTACTCCATGTAAGGATTTAATTTCAGGTTCAATGGTGGCATGATGTAGAATTTCAATATAATAGGAGTGAGTATAATTATAGAAATTTTTTAAAAAAGTATCTCTATTTTACCTCAAATGGGTGAATACTTACTAATATGTAACTACTGTAGCATTGGTCAATAGTTTAGGTGTTATTTCATCAGTTCCAATTATTGCACCATCAATTATTTCGTTAGGTTCGAATCCAGCTACTCTTAAACAGACACCGCATACCACAACTTTACCTCCATCCTTAATAAAATTACTGACATTAGCTACCACGTTATCAAGATTCAAAAAATGGTGAGGATTCTTTACTCCCACTTGTACTCCTTCTATGCTCAGTAGAAGAGTAACATTATATCCTAAATTCTTTAGATTAGTTGCATCAGATATAACGATAGAAGCCCTCCAGGGGTCATTGCTAGTTAAATGATATACAATTGGATTAGCATTTTTTTTAGTAATAGTTTTTGAAATATTATCTTGTCCATAAACACTTGGTAGTAAAGATATTCCTATAACAAGACTGGTAAACAACAAAATGAAAGAATAGTTTTTCATACCAAAAACTAACATATGCCATATTTAATTTTTATATTTTTCAAGGTATAAAATAAAATCCTTTGAAAAAGAAATTGTAAAAAGTCATCATTAATATAATAAAACTTGAGGCTTTCAGTAGTGTTCATTGATAAAATTAGTAAGATGGTCGGGAGTAGAGCCTTCAATGTAGTAGGGTTTCTATTAAATACTACTTAGCTTATATTTTGAGAAACTTAAAGTAATTTAAAAGTGTTGAAATAATTTTAATATAATATGATATATTTTATATTAATTACCTCACTGTAATGAAATTATTGTTAACACAAAAATAATAGGATAGGCTAAAAGATAATAAAGAAACAATAAAACATATTTTATTTTCCTATTTTATTATTTCCATTCCCAAATAATACCAGATTTTTTTCCATCTGACCAAGATTTGTATTCATATAAACCTATCAAATTGTCAAGGAATGCAAGTTTTCCATCAGAATCGGTTTGAAAAATTATAATACCATTATATGTATCAGTTCCATTTTTATCAGTTATCCCTAAATCCTGTCCAGTATATGTTGCAATTTCCCCATCCTTTGTAGTTATAATGCCATTACCTGTACTAGTAGAAGTATTACCTCTATCAGACTGATATGTTGTTATAAAAGTTGACTTATCAGTTACATTCCCAATATCCTTCAAAATTCCAGTTGCAGTATATGAGTCCTGAGTTTTGATGAGACTACCACTATCTTCGACATTTAGAACTATGGAATTACTTGTCTCACGACTTATTTCCTTGTAAATAGGTTCTCCAAATATATTAGTTAAATTAGTAGTTGTGGTTGAATATTCACTTTTAATATTTTCTTGTTGTGCATTCACAATTGACAATCCATTTGATAAAGACATATAGAATCCCATAAAGAAAACAATTGTAAAGATTAGGTTTTTCATCATAAATTTGTAATTATATTTGATTGCACTAATTTATATCATTTATTACTATATGAAATGTCAAACTTAGCCTTAATACTTTAAAAACAAAAAAATCCCAATTAGTTTATTTATGTAACACATAATGATAAGGCAGAATTAACTTTATTATATAGCTCTCATTGATACTAGTATTTATCTATAAAGCAGGAAAGAGTCTAGTGTAAAATAGTATATGTAGTGGTTGGTTCTATTATATCCATAATTTGATTTTTACACAATAGCTCTAAGAAGTATTAGCTTTTATTATTTGCAAAAGACAATATTTAAAAAAGATGGTTAATATTAAAAATCTAATGAATCAACCCTATTTTATCATAACATTGATTGCAGCTATTACATTAGGCTTACTATCTATAAATGAAGGAATCGCTTTTGCACAAGAAAAAAATGAAACATCAGAAATTGATAATTCTCCTTTAATTACAACCGAACAAATAGACGAGTCAATGGAAACAAACAATACTTCACCTCAAGGTGAAGATAAGATCCCTTTAATTAAATAGATAATTTCATAATAATAAATTTCCAATTATTTTTATATTTTATGTTATACAACATTTATTAAATTAAGTTAAAATAGGTAACCGATAGCGGTTCTAAAAGAGGAGTCTACTATTCTCGATATATTATTAACTCGTATTTAGCTTTATTATTAGAAACTTATTTTTATAATTGTGTTTGTATTATAAGAAGGTAAAGGAACTTGAAATATGCCAAGCAGAAGAATGGAATAGTACTGATATTAAAGATAAAATAAGAAACTATTGTTTGGTAAAAAAACAGAGGATGTTATTATAGATTTACTTTATCATAGATGATACAGAGGACATCTATCTTGTTTGTTTTTAGAAATTATTATTATTATTATTATTAGGTAGTGATATCTTTCTTCTTGCAATTTTTATCAGTCCAATATATTACTTTACTCGTAATAAGTGATTTTTAAATTCTCTATCATTTGAAAATCGAATCTTTTTGTGTAGTAATTTCATTTCGAATTCTTCTTTTTTCTAGTGTAACAAATTCGCAACCTTTTTTATAAGATGAAGAATAGATAAATCATTATAATGAATAATATTATGATTATTTTCTTTTATATCTTTTATATTTCATATCATACAAATGGTTTATACAAATCTACTAAATCTCTATAGAGGTGACAAAAACTGGTCCACGAGTACAGAGATAGAACGTATATTAGAAAGGATATTCTGGTTTTGTTAGCAGAATATGGAGAATTAAATCAAACAAAACTTCTTAGTTATTGTGGACTTAATTTAGCCAAACATAAAAAAATTATTGATGAATTGTCTGAAAAAGGATTAATTGAGAAAAACGAAAAATTATGGGGAAGTAAAACCATTGTTAATTATAAAATTACTGAAAAAGGGAAAGAGTTTTATAAAATGGTACTTGATCCCTATGAAGAAATGTTTCCAAGAAATAAAAAAGAAAGAGAAAGATAAATAACATTGTTAATTAAAGAATTTAAGAGAAATTTGGTGAGATTATCTATATATGTCAAATGAAGATAATGGAGGAGGAATACAAAATAATGATTCCTCCAATAACGATCATAATAGTATTTTCCAAATAATGGATAGAATAATGAAGGAGTTAAACCATACACGAAAGATTTTTGTATTTATGTTTTTTAGTATGATGATTCTACCTGTTACCACTATGATTATTTTTATGTTTACTTTTGATGACCCAAAAATTGACCGAACAGATTTGCAAACAAATATCCAGGAATCCAATTTTCTATCGCAAAAGTTGAAAAACCAAATGATTCAATTAGAGAATTTGCCACCATCCGAAAAAGAGAAGGAATTACAATTATTACTTAATTCTGTAGAGTATAAAAATACAGTCAATAGAATAGATGAATTGACCCAGAACGAGTTGAAGTTAATAAGCAATGATCCAAAAAATAATTTACATAAGAAAGAGATTCGACTAGTTACATTCATTCTTTCACTAATATGGATAATTTTAGGAATTCGACAATATATTGTATTATCATCATGGGGAAAAAGGTATAATAAATTTAAAAAACAGCAAGAAGAAATAAATAAAAAGTTTGACCTAGAATAAAGTAATTAATAATTAATTTTATTCTTTTGTTATTACTATCTGTTATAATAAATTAACATTGTTAACTCTCAATGTTTAGTCAAATTTAAAATATATCTATATTATGTATGCTTATGTCAAAAAATGACATTAACCAAAAAGGAATAAAATATGACATTTCTAGAGATATTTTATTCGGAATAATTGTTGGACTAATAACTACAATTGGAATTACAGGGATATCTAATATTTCTGCTCAAGAAATGCCTACTACTACTACGACTAATGCAACGTCTGAAATATCTGACAAGGTGAATTGGACAGGAACTATTGATGTAAAGTCAACCATTGGCGATGCATTAAAATCTAAAGTGAAGATAAACATTCTAGACGCAATAACAACTGCACAAAATAGTATTGGAGCCAACGCCACAGCCAAGGAAGCAGAATTGACAGAAGCATATGGATACTTAGTTTACAAGATGAAAATCATAGGGGAAGATATGAAAAAATATAAAGTAGTTGTAGATCCAGGCAATGGACAAGTTCTAATGAAGAAAGAAATTACATGGTATGATGAGAAGGAACATGAAAAAATGAAGTATGGTGAAGAAAAATACGACAAATTCGGTCAAAAAGATCAATATGATAAAAAGAAAATGATGATTATGAAAGACAAGAAATACTAAATAAGGATATCCTAACTCATTAATCCAACAAATTAGTAATAGATTCTTGTCTCTTATATTCCTAATTTTATTTACAATCTCTCTCAATTTACAATTTTAAATGGATAGATTAATGAGATGCATCATTTTTCTTATTTTGGGTATGAAATGTTGCTTCTTACAAAATCTAACAATGTAGTAACATTATCCAACATTATTACCATGTTGCTGATGCTCCCACGCTATTGTATTTGTATTAAGGTTAGCATAGTTTACACCACCGTCCCGGAGGTTTTCCATTATGATATTGATTCTAATATTGGACTCAATAATAAATGAAAAGGAAATAATTAATTTTTATTAAATTTAAATGATTTTGGATGGATAAAGAAGGAGCAAAGATAGATAGATAGATACATAGATAGATAAAAAAACTATGACCAATTTCTTACTCTGTCTTTATAAAAAATCAATATTTTCTAAATTCTGATTTTTTATGCATAGCCTTGTTAAACAATTAAAAAGATAATTGAGTTCTTAGCAACACTTGCTAACATAGTATTACAAGATTAGATTAGGGAATGTTTATTCTCATTTCCAGTTGCTAAATTTTATTATGAAATCAATTCGGAAAAATTTTTCTGATTTAGTACATTTTTAAAATACTGATATATCTTTTCATTTTGTTCATAAACTATAATAACAAACAGTGACTATCTACTATTACTTGATAATGGAAGATAAATTCAAATTTGTTGTTAGAGGAAAAAAAGAAGGAGACAAATTCATTTTAGAAGGAATAACAAATTTTATAATGAAAAGTTTAGAATCTTATGATGGTAGAATCATAATAGTAACATTCGAACTGCCTGTAACTGCCAATGAGAAAAAAATGGATAACTGTATACTAATCAATTAAATAATCAATTATTTTTTGGAATATTGAAATATGAATTCGTTAGAAGTTAAGTATCTTGTATATGACTTTTATTATTAGAAACTATTTAAACTATCAACCTAATCCTTTTAAACACTCTCAAGCATTTTAAATTGATTTTCTTGAGCAAAGATAAATGGATATTTATTTTCCTAAATCTTTCATTTTTTTATTAATAGTTTTTCAGGGTTTTTTTTCCAAATTCAGTAATGTTTTTTCCTACACTCTTTGCTTTTTCAGTGATGTTAGAGACATCACCATCACTAGCATTTTCCTGAATTAGCTCACTAGTTTAATTGGCATCTTGTTGTAGATGGTTATTAACTGTTTGATTTACTAATTGATTCACATTTTCATTGTTTGGTCGGTACTGTTGTTGCTGCTATCTGTTTGGGCAAAGGATGAAGTAATTACTCTAAAAGAGGAAAATAAAAAGATAATTGCAATGAATATTGTTATTGATGCTGATATGACGACTAATTGAATTGTTATTACCATTAAAATAAATTTAGTCATAGTCTGAACTTTGATTTTGGTGTCTTGATTATTTAGTCCAGACTATGATATTGACTTACGACATGCCTAATAGATCTTGATAAAACAGATCAAGAATAATTTATTAATAATTATATTTAATAATTCTTGAAATTCTCATTTTCTGTATTGAATATGTAATTGTAAATTGGGTAAATGGTTAAATGTTATTTTGGTTTATTTTTATGATATTTATAATAACGGATTAGTATTATTTCTTGTTATTATATTCTGGATCTATTTATTTAGTATTATTCTTTTTTCCTAGTTTTATACTATGAAGTTTATCTCGTATTTTGACTTATTTGTTTTACTAGTATTAAATCAAAGTTTTGTTATATTATATAGTATTTTATTATTAAAAATAAATACTCATACAATATGTTATATACAATACAAATAATTTTACTTCAAATCTAATGTCATAGTCTAGACTAGATGATCTTGAAGATGATATAAAAGTATAGACTATGACATGTATATTCCTTCTATTCCATCATTGTTTAGGATTTAATAGGAAAATTACTAATGAGATAACCGTATTTAATAATTCCTGAAGTTCTCTTACAGAATTTGAAAGTTATTATGATATATCATGTTACTCTATACCATCAATAAAATATATCTTTCTAATATTTATAAATCAAAAGTGTAATTGTTGAGTAATAGTATATAATTATATTCTCAAATCAAAATAAGTTTTATTCTAGTCTTTAAGAATTAACTATATAGTTAAATATTAGGCTATCCTAATAAAAGTATCTGGAATATGCATAGGCATAATTAATCAAGTCACTCACTTCCCCACCCCCTTCTTGAGGCATAAAAAGGATAATATGCTTCAAGAAGTTTAAAATAAATAAATATGTATATACTGAAACGTATTGTATTAATTATGATAATTAAAATTTATTTTCTAATTTGAAAATAACATATTGGAGTTAAATAATAGTAATAATATTATTATGTTTAATCATGATAAATACTGGGGATAGAATAACCATTCAAGAATTAATGGCTAAATATAACCTTGCTCTTGATAATAAAAATTTAGATGAATGGATTAACACTTGGGCAGATGATGGAGTATGGACTACAACATTTGGAGAAGCAAAAGGTAAAACAGAACTAAAAAATATGATTGACCAAGTTACAAACGAATTCGCTAGTGGTAAAAGACATGTATCAACAAATATTGTAATTGAAGATGCACAAAATAATATGGCTAATGCAAGATCTTATCTAACTGTTATAGAAGCGAAAAAAACTCCTGAAGTGGTCGCATCAGGTACTTATAGTGATATAATAAAAAAAAATAACAATGGAGAATGGAAATTTGTTCAACGTAAACTAGATATTGACCTTGTAAATGAAGTAAATGAATAAAGAGTTTATCTACTTCATATTCTAATACTAAAATCACAAATTTAACTTCAATAGATTGTAAATCGCATATTTTAAATTCTTCATACTAGAAAATAAACTAGAATAATGGATCTAAAATGAATTTTTAAATGATTTATTATTAATAATTATAACAAGAAAAATCTATCCAATTTTTCTATACTTATAAATGCGCAATAATATGACTATAGTCTTTCTTCCTTAATTAAAATTAGTAATATACTTAATAGTTAGTAACCTGTTAAAAATAGTATTTTATAAATATGGAGAAAAAATACATGTTCAAAGCACAGAATGAGAATTTCAAGAATTATTAAATATCTTTGTCACTTAAAATAATGAGATCGTTAAGATCCAAAACCATTTGGCAAAGCATTAAGTCATAAGTCATAGTCTGAACATAATGAGTAATTATTTCAGACTATGATAAATTTAATTCTCTTGTTTATTAAAGATTATATGATGTTATGATATAACAATTAATTTTTTTTTAAAATATAGAATTTTGAAAATATTAAATTAAATTAAATAATATAAGACCATCTTCAGTCCAGAAAATGAGAATTTCATAAATTAATAAATATTGATATAGAAAAATTAGTTATAGGATACTCTACACTCCATTGCATAGGTAAAAATCATGTCATAGTCTGGACCTTTTACCCAATCATCTCAGTTATCTAGTTCAGACTATGACAATTAAATATATTAAATTCTGAAATAAATAATTAACAATTTTTTTAAATTAGTTAAAAATGAAAGTCGCGATGAAGACTATTATTTTATAGAAAATAAGAAATACACGAAGAGAAAAATAAAGATAAAGATATTATATTGTAGATTATATTTTATATCATGTCTACAGAACAAAAACCACAAATTCCCAATATTGTTTTTAAATGAGGAGATTTTGAAAATGATATTGAAATGTTATTGATAGAAAAAGAAGGAGAATTTCATTTACATTTGCATAATAGTTTTACAGATGATTCAATGATTATGAAAGTCGATATTCACGATTTTGTTAGAATGTTTGATTCACTATCAGAATATTTTAAACGAGAATAGATAACGATAAGATTATAACGATCCCTACAACTCACACAATAATATTACAACATTATCATACAAATAATTTCAACTTAGGTAAGAAATATAGAAAGATCATTTTATAATAGATAAATAATTAACTAATACTATATCTTATTCTCACATTAGAGAAACAATCTCATTATTTATTAAATGTCAAGAAAAAAAGATAATTCCGAACAAATGTGTTAACCAATAATAATGATTTTATCTGTTATAAATATAGAATTTCAAATCATATTTACCAAATTTTATTCCTCTTCTCATTATTAGTCTTATTATTTTTTTCATTAAATACTAATAATTATACAATATTTGGTCAAAAGTCAGATTCTGAATTTAGTGAACATGTTGACGATATCAATATAGTTTCTGCTGGGGATTATTATTGCAATGATGAAACGGAAGATACTATCGAAAATATCATTTCTGTTAATCCTGAATTGATAATTACTACTGGAGACCATGTTAAAGATGCAAAATCTGCTAAATGCTGGATTAAAATGTCTGATCCTATCAAAGATAAAATGAAAATTGCAATAGGAAATCATGATGCTGAATTTGCTAAAATATACAAACAAATTATTAAAAATCACCATTTGGAAAGTCCATACTACTCCTATGACTTTAAAAATATTCATTTCATCAGTTTATCAACTGAACATCCTTACGAAGAAGGCAGCAAACAATATAAATTTATTAAAAGTGATTTGAAGAAATCATCAACAAATTCTAGTATTGATTGGATAATAGTACATCAACATAAGCCATTATATTCAACAAATGCGGATATGGAAGAATCAGAGCGTATCAAGGATACTTTTTTACCTTTATTTGAAAGGTATGGGGTAGATTTTGTTATATCTGGACATAACCAATACTATGAAAGGTCATATCCAATGTCATACAATAAAGTAGTAGGAATTGAAACAAAAGACCAGGAATCAATGCCTGAACGTACAGAAGAGGATGATGATGATTCAAAATATATTTTTGAAAATACAGATGGAATCATATATTTAACTGTGGGCACAGCAGGAGATGAACTACAACAGGTAAAGGAAAAAGAGGATTATTATATAATACAAAAAGAAAAATATGGATTTCTTAATCTGAAACTAGAAAACAATGGAAAAACAATAATTGGAGAATTTCATACAAATAACGATAAGATATTAGATAAATTTAAGGTGAAAAAATCTTAGTTTATAAAATAACTACTACTACTACTACTACTACAAACACTAAGTTGCCAAGTTCAAATAGTAAATTAGTCATAAATCCACACCAATGAAAATGGATTCAAAAATCAATTATTAAGAATTGAAAACTTCCTGTCTCTTTTTTTCCATTTTAATTCAAGATAACGTATGAAATCAATCATAAGTAATATTGAATACTCGATCTTTTTATTAAACTTTTTTATAATTTTCAATTTTGATAATTTTACTATATCATTAAAACAATAATTTGGTATATAAAGAGTATATATAATAATTATGGTCTGATATGACATTTTTGAATTATAATTAGTTTATTTTACAAGCTTTCACAAGATATTACTAAAATTATACTGTTGATTCTTGAGGAATAGTCAGTCATAGTTACTAAATTATTGATATATAATATGTTATATATTACAGGAAAATATGATTTTCAAAAGTGAGAATCAATTAATGATTTATATACTTAGATTTTAGTAAGAATATAATAATGAGTTCATAACAAGTCTTTTATATCAAGTTCGATAATTTTAGTAGTAGTTGTTGCAATTATACCCTTCTATCACATTAAGGCCAAGAAGAAAATGAAGAAAATGATCCATTAATTATTTTAACAAGCACATCAAGAATTTGTTACAAAAATCAATAACAGAATAAAATAAAGGAAATTACACACATGCATCTGAATTAGTAGATAAGCATATATCGACAATTATGAGTATATTGAGAATCCTTTGAAGGAGATTGATAAGATCTAATGGAAGAAGCAGAAGTAATGATAAGAGAAGATTTAGCAAGCGCAATCGAAGAAAAAACCTCTTGAAGAAATCATGATTTCACATAATAATATGAGAACAAATTTAGATAAGACAGAACAATTATTTAAACAATAATTTTATTTTTATTTTTTTATTATATTTACATTAACTCACCTAGAATGATCTATCTAATAATAAATATTTAATAATTTAACATATTGATGATATTTTATCAATAGGTAAAGCATTTTGAGTATAACTATTCAAATAGATTAATTATTGTACTCCTTATTCTATGGTGATAGTGATCAAGTTGATTCCCTTCGTCTGTTAATTAAAAATAAAATGAGATGATTAAGGAGTTGAAAAAAATGCTTAACCATACTATAGTAATTATAATAATTGTTTTGTCAGGTAGTTTATTTCTTATATCATGTTTTGCGTTTTCTTACTCAGTACAGGAAAACAATAAAGATATTATCAATAATGGTTATGATTATGAGTTTAATATTGATAACTATTTTGAATATGATAAAGATAAAGATGGTTCTGATGTTTTAAAGAATCAAAATATTAAAGTTAAAACTCCTGATAACATAACAATCAAAGAAGATGATTCTAACATTACAAATTTAATTCATAAATCAACAGATAGTTCAATCTCAGATTACAATTTCGTAGCAGTATGAGATTGGTACTGTAATGAAGAAACAAAAAAGACGATAAACAATATCCTTGCTGTAGATCCTGAATTAATAATTACAACAGGAGATCAGGTAAAAGAATCTCCATCTGCCGCTTGTTGGATTCAAATGTCAGAGCCTATAAAAGATAAAATGAAAATTGCAATAGGAAATCATGATGCTGAATTTGCAAATATTTACAAACAAATTGTCAAATACCACAATCTAACGAGTCCATATTATTCACATGATTTCAAAAATATTCATTTTATTAGTATGTCTACTGAGCATCCTTTTGAAAAGGGGAGCAAACAATATGATTTTATCAAAAATGATTTAGAGAAAATTTCTAAAAATTCAAGTGTAGATTGGATAATTGTTCATCAACACAAGCCATTATATTCTACAAGCCAAGATAAAGTAGAAGCAGAACAACTGCGAGACACCTATCAGCAACTTTTTCAACATTTTGATGTAGACTTGTTAATATCTAGTCACAACCAATTCTATGAAAGAACCTATCCAATTCTCTATAATGAACAATATGAACAAGTGACAGATAAAAAAATAGAACCAAAACCAATAATTACAAATACTTTGAAATCAGACTATTCTGATAAAGATGATGGAATAATATTTCTAACAGTGGGAACTGCTGGAGATGAATTAGATCCTGTTAAAGAAAAACATGACTTTTATGTAATACAGGAAAGTCAATTTGGCTTTTTAAATGTAAAAATAGAAAATAATGGCAAAACATTAGTGGGTGAATTTCAAACCAACAATGACAAAGTAATAGACTATTTTAAACTTCACAAGACTTAATTTTTTTAAATAAAAAATTAATTTACCTATGCTAGTTGCGTCCCAAAATTTTTGACAAAAACAGAAAAAATATTTTTGAAAATTTATATTATAAACTATATGTAAAAGTGCTTGCTATCAAAATTATTATTCTTCCTGTAAATGGTGATTATAATTAACATTATAAAAATATAAAAAATGGTTTTAGTCTATGTTTTCAATATCTTTAATCTAATATCAAAATAATAGATCAATTACTTCAAAAATGTATTAAAATTTCTATATATTTTGTTGATTAAGAAAATATTTTTCGGAATATATTTACCGAAATAAATGTCTAAATTTGTAATAAAATATTTTTATTCAAATATGCAGTATATATATTGAAAGAAAGTATATGAAAAACTCAGTTATTGCACTTCCATCTCAGTATGTTGTGATAACGACAATAATATATGCACTTTTAGCCATTATATTTTTTGATATGGAGAATGCTTTTGGAGGAGAAACCTTTGTTGTTAACAATGATAAGATTATAATATATAAACAACAAGCAATAGGAGAATTAGAAACTGAATGTAAATCTCCTTGTCCAAAATCTGCAGAAATGTGTATTGAAATGTGTGCATAAGAACTATATTTTTATTTATAGGATTATTATTCCTTACCCGTCTATAACATTCCCACCGAACATAACTTGAACACAGAAGTTTGATGGTCATTTTTGCCTGTAATCCTAATTAACTGAAAACAATCATTAAATAACTTTTCTTCTATTGAAGATTTTAATTTTGATTGTACGTCATTATCAACAACCTTATCTATCTTTTTGTAGTTACTTAGGTATAAACAACAACAAATATTACTCAGCTGAACAATCTTCATTTTTAGATAATCAAATAAATACAAATGAAAGGGATTCAAAATATTAGGAAATAGTCCGATTTTATTGGTTCTACCCTTATTTCCAAATTGAAATTGCTTTTTCTTTTTTGATATATGATTAACTTATAGTAGTTCTTATTGTTATTAACCAAAAACCGAATGCGAAATTCAAATTGATATTAATACTACTCTAATAATTTTTCTAAAATTTTATAGATCTTATTAAAATTAAAGAAAAAGAGATTGACAATATCAACAATGTGATGTGATTATTATTAATAAAACAAATGAAATAACCGAATAACTATTTTCTTCATATCATTAGATATTTTGTTAAATGTGATTAATCTTATAATTTATGACTGTTCTTTGTTTATATCTCTGCTTATATCATAAAAATAAAATAATAATAATAATAATTAGAATAAAATATTTTTCTCTTAAATTAAACAACCATTATTGGACTTGCTATACTATCTTATATTTCTTATAAAATTGATTTTAATTCTGATTAATATGAACCCATATGTTGATTGGGCTGAGAGGTTACACTATTGTTAACAATACTAACCTAAAAGATCAACTTATACTATAGAAGAGATCAGATGCAGTATAAGAAAACAATCATAGAATTATTAATATTTTTTAAAATATCAAGTTGTATCTATTTACCTAGATCTTGTAATTTTTTACCAATATTCCCAACCAGGTCTTTTGCTCCCTCAGTGACTTTAGAGCCAACTTTACGAACATCTTGTCCAGTTTCATTAGCAGATTGAATTGCCTTTTCCATAGTTTGGTTAGCAACATGTTGAGGATCCTCCATGGTTTGATTTGCTCCTTGTTGTCCTGCACTCTTCCCTTCACCTTGTGCTAATACATTTTCAAATTGGGACATAGGTGGTATTACGGTTACTGAAATTAAAACAAATGCAA
>JAICEO010000007.1 GCA_025924135.1 Nitrososphaeraceae archaeon
ATATGTTCTCCTCCCTTATACAATATACCATTCTCTGCACCCTTTCCAGCACCCATCATAAGAGCAGCAGGAGTAGCAATACCTAAAGCACATGGACATGCAATTATCATTACAGAAACAAATGCAAGGATTGAATAGGTTAATCCTGCGTCTCCTATAAAGTACCATCCCAAAAATACCGCTATTGCTATCATTACAATAGCAGGAACAAAATATTTTGCTACTTGGTCTACCATTTTCTCTAGTTTTGCCTTTCCAGTTTTTGCTTCCTCTACTAAGGTAATTATTTGAGAAAGCACTGTATCCTGTCCTACCTTTGTTGCTTTGACTTTAAGAAGGCCATTTTTGTTAATTGTAGCGCCTATTACCTCATCTCCTTTGATCTTGTCTACTGGAATACTTTCACCTGTTATAGCTGATTCATCTAAGGATGAATTTCCTTCAATTACCATGCCATCTGTTGGAATTCGCTCTCCAGGTCTAATAACCATTAAATCGCCTTCTTCTATTTGTTCTATTGGAATTTCTATTTCTTTAAATTCCTTTGTTATAGATTTTAATGTAGAATTATCAAAATTTACCTTGGTTAGATTAATATCGTCATTAATGTTATTTTTGCTGTTTACTTCTATCTTTTCATTTCCTTCATTTATTCCAAGTCTTAGTACTCTAGCAGTCCTTGGTTTTAAGTCAAGTAATTTTCTGACAGCATTTGAAGCCTTTTCCTTGGTTTTTGTTTCAAGTAGTCTTCCAACTAGAATTAGAGTAATTATTATTGCAGCTGTCTCAAAATATACAGCAGTAAACGGAAAGTATCCTGGAATAATAGTCACAATAGCACTGTATACATAGGCAGCTGTAGTTCCTATAGCTATTAGTGTATCCATGTTAGATGCTTTAGCTTTGATTCCATCCCAAAATCCTCTATAAAATCTCCAGCCAATCCAGAATTGTATAGGAGTTGCTAAAGCCAAAAGTATGTAATTTGTATATTCCATCATCTCCATTGGAAACAAATGTCCTAAATCTGGAATCATATGTGGTAAACTAAGTATTATTATTGGTATGGTAAGTGCAATACTTGAAGCAACATGCATCTTTAATTTTTTTAATGCTTTCTCAGGTTCTAGGAACTCATTTAAGCATTGTGAAGAGCAAAAATAGTATTTTATTCCATCTTTACTATGTTGTATAGAATTTTCGTTTTCTTCTACAAACATTCCACAGATTATGTCTTTCGCCATACTATGATTTAGACTAATACATATTTAACAATAGGACTTTACAAATGTAAAGGATATTAACTATTATGAACTTAATAATATAGAATACCATGCCTTTACATCTAGATAACAAGGACATTGAAATTATAAAATCGCTTTTAAAAGATGGAAGAAAATCATTTAGGCAGATATCAAGAGAAACAGGGATAACTACACCTACGGTGAAGGCAAGATTTGAAAGATTAGTCAATATCGGTTTTATCGAAGGAGTTCTTCCAGTATTTGACTTTGGCAAAGTGAATAATACAAAAGATATCATTCAAATACAAAATATTAATAAAGGCAAACCAAAAAAAGGAAAAGAAGATTTCCATAAAAATGCTAATAATAAAATATTTGAAGAAGTAGACAGAATAGAAGAAAAAATTACAAACGGACTTGCAATAAACCTAGAATGTGATTATTGTCATGGACCAGTTCTTGGCAAACCTAGAGTTTTAAAATTTGCAGACTTGGAACGCTTCTTTTGTTGCAATTCTTGTAAAACTGATTATAATGAAAAATACAAGGGAAGAATAGAATCAATAAAAAGAAGATATGAAGGTAAATCCGAAATAGAGATTTAGATTATTTTGGTTTACCTTAATATCCATATTTTGAAGGATTTTGTTCTAATTGTTGTTTGCATGCAGACGAACAAAGATATACTTTGTTTCCATTAATTTCTGAAGTATATTTTGCAGTTTTCTCATCTATATTCATATTACAAACAGGGTCTTTCGCCATACCGAATATATAGATTAGTACATATTTAACAATAGGACTTTACAAATGTAAAGAATAATACTAGAAGCAGTATACTAACAAACATAATAGTTTCGATATAATCACAAATCTTGTTGTTCTACAAAAAAATTTTTTTATTCTAGATAAAACTAAAAAGTAAAAAGATAGAAGATAATCAATCTGCAAATATAATGGGTATATGGGGAGCAGCAGCACCAGCAGGAGGAACATTGGCCATGGATCTTGATTAATATTCCAATAGAGTAAGTAAAATACCGATATTCAATGTTGCATCATCATGGTCATAGATTCTTTCTCTTCACAATCATTTGTTGCAGCAGAATCATGATGCATAATTGTTTTATTGATAGAATTATTAGCAGCAGATGTATTATTCAATCCTATTCCACTGATCAATGTTCCAAACATTTCATTTGAACTAGAAAAATGCCCTTTCGTTTTACCAACATCCATAGTAAGTCCTAAAACTTTGTTACCCATAAGATGAATAGTTAAAGGAACATTTTTGAATTCGTTATTATTATCATCGGAATAGATATCTGCCCCTCCCATTACAACAATATCCTTGTCAGTAATTATAACATTTTTAGAAACAAAGTTATTGATATTATGATTATGAGAAAGAGTACCATCTGGTTTTATCATTGTGAAATTAGCAATAAAATTTGCTTTACTACTGCTATTGTTATTGATTAACTGAGTGTTGTTATTAGTGTTAATATTATTATTATTATTATTATTATCATATGTATCATTTATTTTTAATTCCCAAAACCCTCCCTGAATCCATGTTACAATTCCATCTTGTATTTGGTTATTTGCAAAATGGCCAAAGGCTTTTATCATTTTAGATTGATTTTGTTCTCCTGTACTGTTATTTATTATTATTGAAGTGTTTGTAGATGGTGTTGGTTGTGCTAATACCTCTTCTCCAGTATATGTTAAAGAATTGGTTAATTGTATTGATAATGGTGATTCTGTTGTTATTATAAATATAAATTCAATGAATATTACTGCAAAAATATATTTGTAAAAATGCAAAGTAAAATTCCTCATTTGTTTATTATTTTTATATTGATATTTATAAATTCCTATTCTCAAAAATATGTTAAATATTTTTTATTAGATATATATTATCCAAATAACGGTTTCCAAAATGTCATCACATCATATTTCATTCATGGTATTATAAATAAAAATTTGGTTATTTTTTGTGGAAATCAGATTAATGGCCTTTATTGGACAACTCCCATACTAAGTCATTAAACATGGTATTCATATGGTTAATTTTAATATCCATACCATCAAGTAAAGTCATGGCTTCAGCAGTATTATTGTTTTTTATCAATTCTTTAACCTCATCTATATTATTTGCTAATTGAGAATGAGTAAATCTCATATGCTGCATAATTTGTTCTGAAGCGCCCATTTGGGCAAATACTGGTTGTTGTAGTGGAAGAACAAAAATAATTCCAGCCAACAGTAGAAGTACAAGGATTGACTTCATACTATTATTATACAATTTAATCTTTTAAACATTTAGAAAAGTTGGTTGGTTTATTCATTAATCTGAAATCAGTAAACAAGTTTTAATGATTTTATTATGTGATGTTTCTGATGATTTCAATTATCAACTTTAAAGATGTTTGCAAATGGGATTGATTAATATTTTTTTTGATTAAAAGTCTCTTTATTATTAATTTTATAAAATTTATTTCTAAATACTAATCCTACAATGGTGGTTCCAATGAATGGTGCCGTAAGATAAAGCCATAAATCAATATAGTAACCAGCTACAATAGCAGGTGCCAAAGAACGAGCAGGATTCATAGAGGCACCAGATATTAATCCAAACACAAAGATATCTAAACCAACTATAGCGCCAATTGCTATTCCACTAAATTTCTTTAATCCTTTTGTATATACTACGATCAGTATTACTAGCATAAGTAAAGTAGATGCTAATATTTCTACTCCAACAATAACATAAACAGGATAATTAGTATAATTAGGAACAGTAGCACCCAAATTAGCTTCATTTCCTATTACGACAAAAATGAAAATGCTTGCTAACAAACCACCAATTAATTCTGCTGCAAGGTATGTAAGAAATAATAATTTTTGTTTCCCTTGCAAATGATTTGTAATTAAAAATGCGACAGTAACTGCAGGATTAAAGTGTGCCATAGATATTTTTCCAAAAAGATAAACTCCTATTGCAACAGCAATAGTGGGAGCAATTGCTATAAAAGGAAGTCCCAATGCTCCATTTAATTTTGCATCTAATACAACAGATCCGGTAGCAAATACTATTACTATAAATGTTCCAATAAGTTCTGCAAAAAAGATTTTTGTATTTTTGTCTAATTTATATTTGAGTAGTAGTTGTAGTTTCTGCAACAACAATTTCCTTTACCTTTTTTTCTATTTCGTTCCTTATCTGTCTAACTTCTTCTATAGATTTTCCTTTTGG
Organism: Nitrososphaeraceae archaeon; assembly: GCA_025924135.1. Taxonomy (GTDB): domain Archaea; phylum Thermoproteota; class Nitrososphaeria; order Nitrososphaerales; family Nitrososphaeraceae; genus TH1177. The sequence goes on from JAICEO010000007.1 coordinate 4,504, forward strand.
GTCTTCTAAATTCCATTCTATAACTTTTGGTAACCATATTGTAGGACAAAAGTTTTTGTCCATACAACCCATATTGACTACCTTATCAGATTCTCGAATCATTTCATCAGTTAACTCTTTAGATTTTTGTTTACTGATATCTATTCCAACTTCTTTCATTGCTTCAACTACTACTGGATTGATATTGTAGGAAGGGTTTGTTCCTGCACTCAGAGGTCTAAATCCTTTGGCTGCATACTTTTTGAAAAAACCTTCTGCCATTTGGCTCCTTCCCGCATTTTCAACGCATACAAAGAGAACTGTTTTATCTTTTTTGTTGATACTCTTTGTTTTAGATTTTCCCAAAAATTTCATGATTATACCACACGCCTCCTAATTTGTTATTGCTTTAACTATTATACTGACGATTTTCCTTCCATCATTAAAATGGTTTTCATCCATGTACGTTTTTTCATTTAATATCTCAATATTTTGGAATCCTGCATTGTTAATGCATTGTAAATAATTTTCTTTTGTTAATGCACCATCTATACAACTGCACCACTGTTTAGTGTTAATATCATCTTTACTAATTTCTTTAGTTGTTATAAGATCAGAAATAATCATTCTACCTTTTCCATTTTTTTTCAATATACGGTAAATTTCTTTAAAGGTATTTGACTTATTAGAGGTCAAATTAATAACACAATTACTTGTTACAACATCTACTGAATTATCTTCAATCGGTATTTTTTCTTCTATATCTCCTTTTCTAAATTCTACATTTCTATAGTTATTATTCTTTGCAACTTGTCTTGCTTTTTCTAACATTTCATCAGTCATATCAATACCTATAACCTTTCCTTCTTTACCTACTACTTTAGATGCCAAGAATACGTCAATTCCAGCACCTGATCCCAGGTCAACTATAGTTTCACCTTTTTTCAAATCCACAAAGTTTATTGGTGCACCACATCCTAATCCAAGAACGGATTCGTCAGGAATAGATTTTAATTCAATATCTTTATATCCAATAATAGATGACATTTGTTTTTTAGAAATATTGTTAGTATTACAACTTTCCTGTGGACCACAACAAGAATCAAGATTACCATTTAAAGCAATTTTACCATAATTCTCTTTTATTTTTTCTTTGAGTATTTCTTTTTGCATATTTATGTTTACTAAGGAAACTATTTAAGTTGTCAAGGAGACTATATTACACAGAGTGTAATGAAGGAAACAAAGAGACAAAAGATAAACAAATTACCAGTTTACGATAATAATTGCAATATGGAAGGATATGATTCTCAAAAACTAATGTTACAGACAACAAAACTTCGAAACTTGGTGACAAAAAGAGGGACCTTTGAAATGCTAATTCCTTTATGTTGCACAACCAATCCTGTAAGATATAAACAATTCAGGGAATTGATGAAAGGTATTAGTAGTAAAACTCTTGCTCGTAGATTAAAAGAACTTGAGAAAGACGGGATATTAGAAAGAAAAGCATATAATGAAATTCCACCAAGGGTCGAATACAAAATGACTAAGAAAGGTCAGGAATTAGTAGAATCAATTTTAAATTTGGTTCAGTGGATGATAAAGTGGTCCTAAGTAATATCATAAAGGTCAGGGATTTCTGTTGCAAACAATATTTCAACTTTTAGAGGAGATGAGGGTTATTGGAAATAATTGTAACAATATTATATTAATATCAGTTTTAATATTTCATGATAAATTGATGGTGAATATCTAATTTGGTAGGTAAAAAAGAAAAGAAATCAAGTAACAATAAAAAAGATATATCTCACAGAAATAAGAAAAGTGATCTTTTGAATAAGTATCCAATAATAGGAATTACTTTATTATTGGTAGTAGGTGGAATTATCATTGGTTATTCCTATTTTGGTCAAACAAATTCTAATTTAGAATCTTCATCTGATAAATCAAATCTTTTAGGGGATTGGTCAGATATTCATGGCGTTGGTTTGTTTAACACTGCTGATGGTACTCATAAAAATAAAGACGGTGATGATAATAACGATTCAATATATTTAGCTACCAATAACGGTCTTTATAGCAAACACCAAAACTCCACGTGGGTTCAAGTTGGAAATGATAAATCAGACATCACAGCTTTTGTAATAAATCCCAAGAAAGATGGAGTAATGTATTCAAGTGGTTATCCTCCTACAGGGGGAAACTTAGGTTTTCGAATGAGTACAGATAGCGGGAACACTTGGAAGACAATTTCTCCAGTGACTGGTAAGAGCTCAATAAAGACAGTTTCTTTCTTATCTGGCATAAATCCAATTGCCTTTAATTCCATAGCAATTAGTCCTGTTAACACTGAAATCTTGTATGGTTCATCAGCGGATGGAAATATACTTTATATGACAAAGGATGAAGGAAAGACATGGGCTCCTAAATCTACACTTCCTTCCAAAATCAATATAAAATCAATTGCTGCACATCCATCTGAACCAAATAATGTATTCATAGGAACAAATTCAGGAATCTTCTATAGCACTGATTATGGAAACAATTGGACCAAAGTTAAATCAGAACTAATGAGAGATTCCACTATCACAGGATTAGGTTTTAACCAAAAGAATGAACTATTTTCATATGTAATACCAAATACAGGCTCCCAAGAAGATAGCGATAATAACAATGGAAATGGATATATAATAAAATCAGATGAATCAGGTAAAAATTGGACAAAGATAAATGGTCAAATTCCAAATGTCAAAGCAGCATGGAAATTTGCATTAGGACAAAATGGTGAAATGTATACAATAGTAAGTCAACAAATACCTCAGAATGATATTGCTTCAAGTTTATACAAAAGCATCGATGATGGTAACTCATGGATTCTTGAAGGAACAAACAGAGAAGGTATAATTAGTAAAACATAAAAAGATAAATCTTTTTCATTAAAAGAAACTATGAATATGAATATCATCAGGCAACTGAAATCTTTTCTGCTAACTGTCCTTTATGAAGACAAAAAAACAATCAAGGCAATAAAAATCATCAAAGAGCAATATTTTAGACATAAAAGAAAAAATATGACTAACTAGTATGGATTCTTTTATTGTTTATACTCCAATAGGAGAAATTACTAATGTATTTTTTATCATTTTTTGTTTAAATGATAGAATAAGTGAAATTAAATCAATTCTATAAATATTCCAAGAAACATAATAAGATTCTAATTCATTGGAATATTTTTAGTATATTATTTGTATGACTTGATTGATTTTCAAGTAAAAAAATAAAAATTTTATTTTAAATAAAATTAATTAATATCATTCACTATTGGAGGATCTTCCATACTACTACATTTCCATTTATTTATATCTCCTTCCGTCCATATCCATTCATTCCGCATAACTTACTGAGTTTTATTTGATATGTCTACAAATAAACCGAGTGGATCATTATTAATTTCATTACCTTCTTTATTACTACACATTCTAAGTTCTAGGTTTTCTTCTTTTTCGTCACAATTTTTTGAAGCGTTTTCTAAATTTTTTAACTGGTCTTCCCCACTCTTATTATCAATGATTTGGGATCCTTCATCTTTTACCACATCTTTTGTAATTTCAGACAACGAAAGGGTTGGTAGTAGTTGTTGGGGTACTACTTGGGCATGTGTATTCATCATAATGCTTATTCCCAAAATTACAGCAACTGCTGCTGCTATTGTTATTATTATTGCTAACTTCAATTAGAAAAAGATTTACATTAGTTGGATAAATATGTTAATAATAGTTTTACATAAAAGATTATCTCATTATTGTTTCTTTCATCTTTTAGCAATAATTGATATATCTTTTTGGCTTATTATTTCCAAGGATTTCTTTTGCTTCTAATCCTAACGTTTCTATTAAAGAAAGATATTTCTGGATGCAATGGTGTATTGGATGCTTGTTGTGGCAATGCATATTATAATCATATAAAGTTGAAAATTCTACATGTGAACAATTTTTGTGATGACATTTCAATATTTTACTACTCAATAAATCCATAAAGAATGAATAAGATTATTTATACAACGTCGTCAGTTTAAACGTAGTATTTAGTTATTTATTTTTTGCGCATGTTCTACTCTATTCTCAAATATGATATAAATAGCTAATTAAATTAACTTTTTATATTACAAATAGTTTTTATCGATACTTTGAACATATACATATAACGTAATTGAAAACAATTTACTATTTAATAATAGGACTTTCAATAGTTATACTAGTAGTTTTATTTTTAAATTTAAAAGAACAAAATAAAAAGCCATACTCCTTAGAAATTGATGCTACTAAAGATAAAACCGATATTTCAGGTACTATGTATAGAGTAAAAGTAACTAATACGGGAACAAATCCTCTAACGGGGCTAAAAGTGAACTTGGGAAAAGGGGATATCCAAAACTTGGATTTACTTGAATCAGGAAAATCGTTTTTCTTTTATCCTAAGCCAGACACTAATACAACTATAGTAAAAGTTACAACTACTGAAGGAATAGAAATAGAGAGTAATTACCGTTCCCCAATGAAAGGAATAGGATTACCTGGAAGTGGAAGATAATAAGCACATATCTGGAAAGTATTTAGAGTTTATTTTGGTCATCACAAGATGTTGTTACTGCTGCAGGAAATGAAATAGTTATTAAAAGCAAAAGTTATGTTTCGATATTACCTAATTCTTTTTATTTTTGATAATAGTAAATTACTAGCGTAATTAAAATATTAAATTCAAAACATAAAAAATGAGAGAGTGTATATTACAACTGATTAAGAATGCTCATATTACGATTATTTTATGATAAAGAAGATAATCAGCTAATTCCTATTTATTTTGGAAGACTTATCCATAAGATAGTTATATCATTGTTTATATATTTTAGTAACGAATAATATTAAAGAATACAATGACAAATGGAGGAGCTAAAAAATGTGACATTGATAATAATATTATCGATGATACTGCTACTGCTGGTTCTCCTATCTTACTAACACAATATAGCTCTGAGGCATCACAATTAATTAAATCATTTACAAAATATATGCCATTTGTTGTAATAATTCTCACTCTAATTATAGCTATGACAATTTTTGATTTAGTTAAAGAATTAGGATTTTTTACTAATGTCTTAATTGATAAAAAAATTGATGCAATGATAATTGCGGTATCTTTTATTCTACTTATTATAATTCTTATTTTCACAGTACGTCCTTTAATGAGATCTCAAAAAATATTGGATAAATGGTCAAATCTATTTGAAAAGAATGCAATTAGAACTGATATCCTATTAACAATCAACAATAAGAGTAAAGAAGAAATTTTGAATGCAATATCAGAAACTATTGAGGAGATTGCCTCTCCATTACAATATTATCTTAGAACAAAATCATCAGCGGCAGATAATACTGAATTTTATAACATTAATGTTAATGATGTCATCTTTGATATTCTTATTGATAAATCAACAATTAAATCAAATATAAATTCTGATTCTTTAAGAAATACTATTCAAGATTATGGAAGTATATTAATTAAAATCATAGAGAGTACTATTGATAAAAATCTTACTCAAACTGTTATAGAATCACTACAAAAATATAGAAAGCAAGGAAACAAAATTGGACTAGCAATGATAATTGGAGAAAGTATTACTAATGAGAGCTATGATTTAGTTGATAAAATAATAAAAGATAAAAATATTAGTGAAAGTCTGATCTTAATTGAAAAGCCTACTACTGAGAATAATCTATCTTCTGCTTCTGATTTAAAGAACCTAAACAATATGTTAACTCCATAAGTATGTTTTAGTCTTCTAGCTCTTCATTAATTAATTAATAGTTCAAACAAAAGACAAAAAAATTTTCTTTCCTTCTCATATATACATATTTATTACATTATTAAAAGAAAGATTATATAAAAGTTAAAATAGTTCTATAATCTTTATACAATTAGCATGAAAGTAATAAATTTGCTTTCTTGTACAACAATAAGTATAGCAATACTATTATTATTGGCTATCTTTGTTACTTCTTTTCTTTTTGATAAATCATCACCAATATTTGCGCAGAATACAACTACTACAACGATAACTACTACAAATATAACGGCGACAAATATAACGGCGACAAATACGACAACGATGATAGGATCAAAAATCCCATATTATATATTTCCAGCAGAGTTAGAAGGAGTTGAAGGACATATTGCAAACCTCTCCTCCGATATATTTACAGTACAAACAATTATTGCCAAGAAAGGAGACAACCTAACCATTAAATTCTATAACACTGAAGCACTGGAACCACATACCTTTACTTTAGACGCTCCATATAATATCAATTCAGATATAAAGGGAGGAGAAAATAGTACAATTAAATTTGTTGCAAATAACGAAGGAATATTCACCTATTACTGTATCTATCATCAACCAACTATGACAGGAAAATTGGTGGTATTACCATAATAATAATCATATATTATAATTAATTTTCTGTATCAAGGATATTATAACCTTCTATATAGCAATTATTAAAAATTATTTAATTTTTATTAACATTTTACGAATAGGTTTAACTAATTTTCAAAATACATTAAATAAAAAATAAAGATTAGATAATTAAACTTGTTTTATTATCTTCTTGAAATGTTCAAGGTTCTTTGATAATATCTCGTTCCAAGATTCTTCTGTATACCCATGTTCTTTTATGCCATGTTCTTTGGCATTTTTCAAAACTTCCTCTTCTGTTTCACCATACATAGTATGAGTACATACAGGGTCTCCAGCATCTTTACAATTTATTGAAAGAGTCATATTGAATTTATTATAGAATGAATATTATTTAAAGTGGACTAATGGAAAAATTAATCAATCTTATTTATTAAAATACCCCAAGTTTAAATTTAAATATTATGTAAATATATAAATAATTATATTTTAGCTATAGAAATCAACTCATTATATCTATGTATTAAATTTGCGATATTGTGCTATTATATTGTTACATATAATACATTTGTATTCTCCTTTTTCTAGTAAAATAACATCTTCCGTAACCTCTTCATTTGGATTCTCATATGTTATTAGAGGAGCGCCTGGATATTCTTTTTCACATTTATTACAATAATACCTTGAAAATCTTTTTTTGCCTATTCTACCTATATTTCCTAAAAATAAATGCGGTACTCCTATATTGAATTTTAATTCTTCATCTTCTGTTAGATTGATAAAAGCGTAACCACCTGACCCTAATACTTTTTTTTCTTCCAGGTCTTCGTTTTTATACAATTGTATTATCTATTAATTAATAATAAATTGTAAGATTAAACCTTTTAGGAAAATAGAATCCAAAAAATAAAAGATAGTGTAGAATCCTACTTTATGGGTGAATCCACTCCCGATGGTAATATAACAGGATGCTATTGACTTTTTGAATTATTATTATATCAGATACAACTAGCATTATTATTTTCCCATCAATTTAACCTCTAACAAAATTTATAATGAATATGATGCTAGTCATAAAATCAAATCAAATCAAACCAAATCAATAAGCTTTCATATTGATAATAGTTGAATCAAAGGAATTTTACAAACAAGAAAGTTATTACTGAACATAAAATTATAATAGTAATAGACCATCCTAAAATATTAGATAATAATCCATTAACTCTATTACCAAGTATCTTCTTATCATTAGCAATTTTCATTATTATTACCAGTATAGGAACTAAAAAAATACCATTAATAGTTGCAGCATATAATAACATCTGGATTGGACTTATTGGATTGATATAGTTAATTACCAAACCAGTTATTATACAAATAATTATTATTAGATAAAATGGTGTTGCTTGATAAAATTTTTTGCTTAAACCTTCTTTCCATCCAAATAATTCTGACAGTGCATATCCACAGGTTCCTGCAAAAACAGGTATTGCTAATAATCCGGTTCCAATTATACCAATTACAAAAATTATTTTTGATATTTCACCAGAATGAGGAAATGTCTTAACTAATGGTTCTAATGCTTGTGCTGCTTGGTCTGCTGTCTGTATTTCATATAGTTCATTGAGATGTAGACTACCTGCAGTTGTTACCATAATTGACCACATAACAAATACTGCAAAAGCCATACCTATAGCTACATCAACTTTTACCAACCTGATTTCCTCCCTAGATATTCTTGGTTTTCCTAATCCCATTTCCTTTAGTTTATTTTTTACAATATTCTCTTCTGATTCTTCTGATGTTTGCCAAAATAACATATATGGTGATAAAGCATTACCAAAAATAGCCACAATCATCATCATAAATTCGGGTGTTAATTCGATATGTGGAATAATAGAGGATAATAATATCTCATTCCAGTTTCCTCCTACAATTATTGCTGTTATAAAATAGACAAGTAAAGTCAACGTGAGATATCTAAGTATTCTTGCATATTTTTTATAAGAAATGAGAATTATACTTGATAATATAATAATTGAGAAAATTATCGAGAATCCAATTAATGGGATTTGTGGAAAGATAAGTTTTATAGAAGCAGACATTGCTCCAATATCTGCACTAATATTTATTACATTTCCAATAATAAGTAGAATAACTATTGGGAAAGCAACTATTTTCGAGTACTTTTTACATATTACTGATGTCAATCCACTTCCAGTTACAATACCAATTCTAGCACAGGTTCCAACCATTACTGTAATAAACGGATATAGAAATACTACTAACCAAAGAAGACTAAATCCAAATTTGGTTCCCGCTTGAGAATAATTCGTAATAGCGGAAGGGTCATTATCTGCCGCCCCTGTAATAAGGCTAGGTCGTAGTGATTTGAGAACTGATAGAAACGATAACTTGGATTTTTTTTTATTATGATTGAATTGTGGTTTAGACTTTTTGGGTTTATCCACTATTATATCTCTATACTATTCCACATGTTTATCTTTTATCATAATGATGAAACAGAATGTATCTCTTAGTGATATAAAATGTGTTGAAGGAACACAGATAGTTGCGACGAAATAATTTCAAAACTGATATCAATTGAGAAATAAAGAGTATTTTAATTCAGGCTTATTATATTAAATTCTTTCAAAATTAAATATTTTTATTTTTTGGGGTATTTTTCTTCCATTTCCTTTAGAAATTCCTCTGATTTTTGTGGATCTAACTTTTTAACAATCCATTGTAACATTTCTTGGTTTCTCTCTTCTTCTTCTTTTGATTGAGGACTACCTATATACCATAAATAGGATAATCCAGCAACTTGCCAAATTAACTGTAAAAATTCTGATTGCCAATTCTCAAAAGTATCCCTTAAATTTTCCACCATAGTATTTCCTGATTGGAAACCATAGTACCAATGTGCTATTATCGAACCAGAAAATAAAATCAATGTAATCCATAGATAACCATATTTTTTTGCTATACTAGGCTTTTTTGCCATCTACAATAAATTTACAACATCCAATAAGACGATTTAATAAGAATTTTATAGAAATTGAAATCTAGTGCGTTAACTTTATCATACATTACTCATTTTCATCTCTTTTGTGAAAATGATGAGAATGATGAATTATCTTACATTAAAATAGAAATTAAAGAGTAACCATTTGTATATAATTGACCAATAAGAAATAATCATCAAAATTACTTGAAAATATGTTTCTAAGAATAAAAAATAAAGCCAAATATTACTTTGCAGAACTCCTACAAGGACGAATCCACTCCTAACCGGACCTTATATTTCTAGGGTTAACTAAATCAAAATTTCTAGTTCTTTTGATTCTAAATATGGTTTAAATGGAAATTGAAATATGGGTGTTATGCGACCAACTAACAATCATTATGTTTACATCCTCAATCAATAGATGGTAGATGCAATAACATATATGCACAATAAAAAATATAATGGTTTTAGATTTTTATGGGTTATAGAATTATTTTAGAGATATAACAGACGAAAATCTTAAATTTATAATTGTCGTTACTAATTGTACATAAAGCTCCCGTAAAAAGATATTGGGTATGGATTGGTACGCGTGTACTCATTAACACCAATCCATATAACTTTCGTTCTCTATATATTAACTGCATGTGCACTAGCAAATAGATAAGGTGCAAGTGATAGAGATGTGTAGAACAAGAAGAGAGGAATAATAAAAAGCAAGAATCTCCAATAAATTCATTAGATTAATATGGATGAAAAGAAAGATGAAACAACTTCAAACCAATATGAGAAATTAGCCACCGCAAGCGAAAACTCAGCATTATATATGCGAACAATAGAAGATTTTGCTCATTGGGTTACTGCTAATATGATGTCTAGTATAGATGTGGAAGAATGTACTAGTATCTTTGAAGATTATATAAAAAGTAATGAACATATTATACAAAGGATAAACAAAGTAATGCCTTTATCATAATTTTTATTTTTATTTTTTATTTTATAACATAAAAACACTATTATATTAATAATAATTAAAAAATAATTTGTCTACTTAAAACCTACGATTTTATTAATAAAAGAAAACTTTTAAATATATATTATCAAGAAAATAATTAATATATTAATCAAATAAGTTTTTTTTACAGTCTAGACTAGACAATCCTGAAGGTGATATAAAATATAGACTATGACATATCGATATACCTTATATTTCATCGTCGTGAAAAATTAAAAAAATATATTATAATAATATTAAATAAGCTGCTGTGTCTTTAAATATAGTCATTATTTTAACAAATCATTAAAAAAACTTTTACAAAGACACTTAAATTAATGACTATATCAAATCAATATAAAGAAATAATACTAGGAGAGGAAGAAATATTTATAATTCATAATTCTTTTTTACAATCTTTACAAATTCTTCTAACTTTTTCAAAGTTTGTGGATGCAAGTGGTGTTCTATACCCTCGGCATCTTTATTTGCTATATCTTCGTCTACTCCAATTATTTTTAAAAATTCAGCCAATAAGCTATGTCTCTGATGAATATTCATGGCCACATCAATCCCCTCTTGGGTTAGACAAATGCCTCTATATTTTTCATATTTGAGATACCCAGTTTCATCCAATCGCTTTACCATTTTAGTTACACTTGGAGAACTTACATTCAGGTATTGAGAAATATCTATGGTTGTAGCATAACCTTTCTGCTGTACCAATTCATAAATGACTTCAAGGTAATCTTCCATTCTATCTGTACGATCTTCATTTTCCTTTTTCCCTGTATGAGCATCACGAATCGATTTAAGACGATTGATACCTGCATCATCAGAATCAACTTTCAACTTTCTTTGCAATTTTATTTATCATCCTTATGTATATTTTAGTTACTAACAATCAGTTAAGAAGGTATAAGCAATGATGTTACATACATTATTACCATTCCTACAGTAAATCCTGCAATCATAGGTGTACTTAACAGAGCCTTTCTTGGTTCGCTAGTATTTGATGATGACATCCAAGAAGTGATTGAAAATACTACCTGAAATATTGCACCAGCACCTATTGACAAGAATATTATTGCAGCGATAGGGGAATAGAGAAATCCACCAATCCATGCTCCTACTATTGTTGGAATGCCAGCTATCAAACCCATTGTTATCAGTTTTCGTATTGTGACTTTGCCACCACTTTTGGCCATTGGTGCTACTATTGCCAATCCTTCAGTAGTATTGTGTAATGTAAATCCAACTATTAGAAAAGTACTGAGGGCTACTTCTCCTAATAGAACAGCAGCACCTATTGCCAAACCTTCTCCAAAGTTATGCAATCCAATTCCTATTGCAATCATCATTGCTATAGCGAAAGGTTTTGCTAATTGTTGTTGTTGCTGTTGCTGTTGTTGTTGTTTTTGAGGAATCTTCGTAGTAGAAGACGAAGAGGGGGAGGAGGAAGAAGAATATGTTACCAGTTTAGATCTAGGTATATTATCATCGGATTTCTTTTTGGCTCGTTCAACAAGTTTTTCAGATGCATATAGCAATACCAAGAATGTAATGATTGTTATCATAGCAATCAATACTTGACCATTAAAAGCTCCTGCAATATTTTCTGCTACAATTGCATTGCTTTCTACTAGCGCATCTATTCCCAAGAAAACAAGTAATCCTGCAGTAAGACTAAGGAAGAATTTGTACTTGTTCATTCCAAGTCTTTTAATAAAGGGAAACCAGAGAAGACCTATTAGTACGGGTATAACTCCTACATATATACCAATAAGTGCAAAATATGATGCTTGTTCAACATTAGGAGTTGGTGCTAATGCAGCGGCCTCAACACTCTTGCTAAACCTTGTACCATCCGAACTAGTTATCCCAACTTCATATGGTACTCCAGCAATCCAAGAAAAAGGTACTATAACCTTTGCTTCCGCTAGTCTCGACAATGTTTTGCTTGGTTCTATTGCAGCTGGAATCATCCGATCATTAATGTCTGCTTGCGCAATTTCTACTCCTTCTGGACCGGTATTACGAATAAATGCTACAATTTTATCATTTTGGAATTCTATCTTTTCTATTGTGATTTTAGGCAGAGGGATTCCTGCATTTAATATCGACATACCAGGGCCAAGAAGAAATACAAGCATTCCAGACAGTACTATTAAGGGAATTAATGCGATAATGAACATTTTTTTTCTACTAGTCTTGCTATTATTTCTATTGATTCTATTCTCATCAGACTCCATTTCTATTAACTGCCTCCTTGTGAAGGTTGTTGTTGTTCTCCATAACTAACAACTGTAGATTGAGACTCTTTTGTTTTAGTTTGCGCAGTAAAAGTATCATTATTTATTTCAGATGGATATACAGCATTTTCACCTTTAGTAAATGCAGTCACATCTGGCTCAGATTGGTCATCTTTAACCAAGAATAAACCAGTCCAACCTTTCTCTGCAAATTCTGTCTTGTGAGCGTGGAACATATATGGGCCTGGATACTTGTAGGAGAATTCTAGTATTCCTCTTTCTCCCTGACTAAATGTTACAATATCTGTATACTCATCAGGTACAAGGCTGGTTCCAGTTCTATAAAGATGAAATAGATTTGCATGTAAATGAAAATTGTTTATTTGATCAAATTCTAATGTATTAACCAAGTATACTCGTATCAATTTGTCCTTTTCAATTTGGATAGGATGATGCATGTAATAATTTGGAACTCCATTTACTGTGTAAAAGTTATTTTCCATATCAAAGTCAGTGTCATATCCATTCATCACCATAACCATTTCATCTGCGGGTGGTCTTGGTGTTTTTGGATCAACAATATAAACACCATATAGACCTTTTGATATGTGCTCTTCTAAAGGCTGCATATGACAGTGGTAAAGAAACAGACCAAATGGTTCAGCTGTAAATTCATAAGTGAAGCTTCCACCTGGAGCAATAATTTCAAATACTCCATCCATTTGAGATTGGTGAATGCCATGGAAATGCATAGTATGAGGTTTTGATCCATTATTTAGAAACTTGATTTTAATTAAATCACCTTCTGTTGCTCTAATTGTTGGACCTGGAATTGTTCCATTAAAAGTCCATGCATCCATAAATACACCTGGTGATACCTCAAGATTCTTGTCTTGAGCTACTATAGTAAATTCTCGTAAAGTTGTTCCATTGTCTGTTGTCGATACTTTACCGTAATTGAACTCTCTTAGATATTTCATTGGATCTATAGCCAAATCGGTTCTTTCATCTGCATTGATGGAATCTAAAACATCACCTGTAGTTCTAACTGTATTGTATCCAGTACCATGCCCGCCAGTAACGACTGTTTCTCTTGGTGTTGTTTTTTTATCTTCCTTTAAGAAGGCATTATTATTATTATTATTCTGTGCAATAACTAATACTCCACTAAAAAAAGAAGAAATAGCAACTGCTGTAGTTAGACTACCAGCTAACAATATAGAAATTAATATTATTTTCGATCTTGGCATATGAATAGTAATTGTTAGTCTAGATAATAAATGTTAGCCTATGCTAATTTTATTAATAAACTCAAATATTTCTCTGTTAGCTATATTGATTATTGTTATATCATTCTTTTGACCTATAATAAAGACCATATAGTTAATTCTTATTTTTAAAATCCTTGCCTGTAAGTAAATCTATTTTATACTAGTTAATTATGAAATTTTATGTTCTAGTTAATCTATCGTTGTTTATTTCGATTGTTGGTAATCAGTTGGTATTTTGAAAAATGGGTGTTAAATTAGGAGCTGGAATAACACCCATTATGTTCGCATCTTCAAAATAGGTGGTAGATGCAATAATATACATATACAATAAAAGATAAAAAGATTATTGTTCTGGAAAGTGGGTGTTAGTGTTAGAATTGCCTACCGGCTATAACACCCACGGTGATGAATTACTCAAGTTTTGATTGAGGTGTATTATAACAAGACAAGGTAGGATAAAAGACTGTTGATTTTTGGGTGGTAAATGTAAAAGTGAAATGATGGAATTTATTCACATTTATGAAGCAATTCATTATAATAATGGTCATTTACCATCTTTTTTAGTTCTGCTAATGTTTTAGCCACATTGGTATTTAGATTAACGAAGCTTTATAATTTACCAACGGAAAACCAACAATCCTTTTATTGTTTATTGTATATGAACATTATACAACCTCAATTCGTTGTACCAATGCAAATAATGGGTGTTTAAGAAAACAGGCAATTCTAACACCCATTTAACAACTGATTACCAACAACGGTTTTGAATACCCGTAGATTCAACAGAACGAAATTTTAAAATAAATTTACAGATAAAAATAAAAAAAATTTAGACAGTTTTAAATTGAGTTGTTTCATGTGGTTTTAGTTTGTCCCAAATCAAACCAAATGTTATTCCCAAAACAATCCAGAAGACGGTCATTGTTAACATACTCATTATTCTAAATCCATTTACTAGATCAGTAGGGGCAGTTATCTCATCAGGATTTGGAGGAACAAGTATGAATGCGTTTATCATTATTATTGTATAAATAATGGTAATTGTCAAGAATTTCAATGACGATTTTGCTTTCATCTTTGTATATATTAGTGAAAGTCCTAAAGCAGTCAAACCAGATATCAAAATAAATGAAATAAACAAATATTGTCTATAGTTTATTGTATCTGGATCTCCTACTGTTGGAGGATTTGCAGGATATTTGATTGCTGGAATCATAAAAATAACTAACCAAATTACTCCGGATAGTACAAGAGCTTTCTTAATGTTTGAACCAGGAATAAGTTTTCTACCAAAAACAAATACTATTCCCAATAAAGCTCCAAATGACATCCCCAATATAGTACCGGCTACGATTTCTCCACCTTTTTGCCAGAATCGATAATTAAAATGTTCTACCGGATTTACCTCTTCTCCAGCATCAATTGAATTTTGTACTTCTATTCCTATTGCTCTATCTAAATAAGGTTCTACTAAGACAAGATTGATAAGTCCCAAAATTGTTCCAGCAATAGTTCCAGAAAGAACAGTAACAACAAGAAAAGATAAACTATTCATAAAAAATCATCACAAGATTATAAAATTAATGACATGGAAAACCTGCTGCATGTCTCATATCATGAGAGAATTCATGAACCCAAAGATCGTTGTATGCTTGTTCTCCTTGAACAAGACTAAAAAGCTGACCTTGATCATATCCTACAATAAATAAACCAAATGTTAATATGAATATCAATAATCCTATAGCAGCTTTAGGAATGTTAGCCTCTGAGATTTGTATTTGTTTTCGAATAGACATCGTATGAAGTAAAGAAATCACTAATATATAAAAAGTTGTTGTCTAATATATCCAACATAAACTTAATATGAATACATTTACATACGGCCATAACGAATTATCTATAAAGAAATAACAAATGCATACATATGTTAAACTGTTAGAAAAAGTTTCACATCAGGGTTCTCCTTCCTCAAGACAACTCTCATTTGGTATAGGTCATATTTTCAAAGCTTTGCAACTTGCAAAACTTAATGGACATATAAGTAGAGAGTTACTTGAAAAAGAATTATTATTAGGAGGCGGTTCTATCAAAACATTAGTTAAGCATTTAAAGACTACAGATATGATAAAAACAAGTAATGCAGGTACAATTTTAACAGAAAAAGGAGAAAGAATAATTTCCCAAATCTTATTACATATTCCAAAGGAAACTGTTATTCCACAAAGCTCCATAACAGTTGGTAAATTCAATTATGCAGTTTTAGCAAAAAATATTGCTAATTCAATACACTCTGGAATAGAACAAAGAGATATAGCTATTAAATCAGGTGCTACAGGAGCTACAACGTTATTATTTAAAGATGACAAGTTTTTAGTCCCAAAAACTAATTATAATGCATTAGCAGAAGAATCAAAGATACAAAAAGTTTTAGTAAAAAATTTAAGACCAAATGATAATGATGTGATTATAATTGGAAGCGATAATACTAGTAAACAAAATGCAGAAATAGCAGCAAAAAACGCAGCACTTTTTACTATTATGAATCATCTTAAACATTAGTTTTTATTTCTGTTTCCTGCTACATTACTTTTTTTAATTGCTAAATAATTATAATAATTTATTTTTAATTTATAAATAAATACAATAGAAGAAAAAATTATTATAAATTCAAAAAAGAAATTTACATGATTATAATGAATTATTTCTTTACTTGCATTCGTCATATCATCGTACTGGGTAGTATTCACAATCGTATTCCAATGATTGATAATTACTACTACTATTATCTTCTTGTATATCTGTTGGATTAAAGTTGATCCGTATTTTGTTGCTATTCTCTATGTTTCAAATTTAGATTCTAATAAAAGTGAGCATTATTATTTATTAAATGTCTTCTATAAAAAACTATAACTTCATATCAATACAGAAATGACTAGACAAATAAAGATTCTTAATTAATAAAGGTAATTTTATCATAATTATAGTAGTGTATGAGCAATTAATAAATAAATAAATAATAAATTTATAATTAATTACAAACTCACATAATCTAAACTATTGGCGAAGACTTTTTATTAATTTTTATGTACTTTTTAAGGCAATTATTTTATTATACTGTTCTGAGAATTTTATATGATAACAAAATTCAACCTATCCTGTAACAAACCAGAAATTTTAGAAAAAAATAAACATCAATAATCTCATTACATTTCTAAATTAAATTAAATAACTTTATTTTTATTGAAACATTGTTGACCAAATAACATGGTTAATGTTCTAACAACCTTTTCACGGTTTCAAGTATTTGATATCAGTGTTGTATTATATGCTCTATGTGTAAGAGACTCAATTGCAGCTATTCTTATAGAGGATATTCCTGTCCTAAACGGGTAAGCACCATTACCTTGAAAAGTCAAAGGGTTTACCCATTCATATAACATATTCGAATGTATACCATCAGTTGAAACAAATTTTGATAGCAAAAAACTGCAATCATCTATTCTGCCAAACCTAGTTCTTGCAAGCATTTCTATTCCTGTTATCCAAGGCCAAAAAGTATGATTATGATATTCATTTGTTTTAAGAAGCCATGGACCTGTCTTTGTAATTTCTGTTTCAGTTACCAAAGGTAAATTATTTTTCCAAGCTCTTTTCTTTAATACTTCAAGAGTGCTTAGCCCACGTTGATACATATCTAAATTAATATTATCAATATAATTTTCGAAATTGGAATATTCTTTCATATTAATGCTATCTCCATGTTTATAGCTTGCATCATTATTGCCTTCTTCTGTTAATGCAACAAGATAGAGAGAGATATCTTGTGTGACAAGTCTGTTATGCATCTTCTCATCCAAATGCAAATCAGCGTCCAGTAGATCAATATAGCATCCATCTTTTGGAGACCACATCTTATCTTCTACTGCAAGTATTGCTCTGTTGGTCATTTTCTCTAACCTTTTGGATTCTTTTTTGTTTCCTATCTTTCTTAATAACATAGAGAAATTTTTTAATGCAAGAATCCAACAGGCTTGACTATAAACTACTTTTCCTATACGTAGAATTGTATCCATCCAATCCTCATTATGTTTCTGTTCCAACAATCCATCATTATCAATATCCCTTTTTTGTAGATATATTACTGCCTTGAGCATACATGGAATCAAAAAGTTAATGATATCATTCAATGACAACTTTAAGAAAGGAATTTCATTTTCTCTTTTATTATCCATTCTTTCATTCAGTGATAATGTAATTGCAGGTTCTGCTTTAGTAGAGTTATCTTCTAAATCAAGCAATTTATATAAAATCCATGATGTAGTTGATATCATTAATGCTATAGAATCGATATCGGGATTTTGTCCATAAACTTCGCAAAAACCTTTTTCATAGTATAATGTAGTAGGAAGAGCACCATCAAATCTCTTTTTAATATTGTCATCTGCAATAATTGGATTAAAACCCATTTCTGGAGAACCTCTTCCATATAATAAGGGTTTTTTCTTTAATGTACCATATAAGAGAGAGATTGATGGTTTTTCTGTTGCGATTATTTGATTAGACCAAATTAAAAGAATTTGTTGAAGGACTACTTTATAGTGACCTGATAGAAATTGATCCTTGAGGATAAAAGCTGCATCTCTTGTCCATACCGCCTTATAATGGCCACCAGGATTAACGCCTTTATCTACTTCTGTTTGTGTAAATTCTATAAATTGATTTAAACGTTCAACAAAGATCTTTCTTTCTTTCTCTTCTTGACCTAAAATATTCACTATGAAGCCAAATCAGTGAGTCAAACTATTAAATACTTTTCTAGAAATATTAGATAAATGATTATAGAACATTTATCAAGTAATTTTTGTAAATGAGGTGCAAGAAGTAATGGATAATATCATAAAGAAAGATAATAAGAAAAATGAAGAAGGAATAAATTATGAATATAAATGCGAAGAGTGTGAAATTAACTTTGGAAATAGTTTAGGAGATATGGAATTACATAAATTAACTGTACATTTACAAAAAGGGGATATGGAAATAAAATAACTAGTACAATAATCGTTGTAGATGATGAGCATGATTTAGTTGACCTCTTTAGTGATGCATTATCTTTAAATGGTTATGATGTATCTGCTTTTACAGATCCTATAGTCGCATTCGAAAATATAAAAAGGAATCCTGATAAATATTCTTTGTTAATTACAGATTTTCGAATGAACAAGATGAATAGTTGCGAACTTGGAATTAAAGCTAAAGAATTAAATCACAATATACAAGTTATCTTGATTACTGCCTACGAAAATATTGATGGTAATGTACTTAATTTTGAACACATAAATAAACCAACTACGATACAAATATTACTAGAGAAAGTTAGTGACTATATGAAAAAATATGAGTATTAATAATCAATGGGTTAATCATCTAAGTCTTAAATATTTTGTTGATCACGCTTTTGTATCAGTTTCTGATGGCCTTTCAGCATTCAATAGCAATTGTAGAAGATGAAGAGGATATCCTAACGCTATTTACAGAAATAATACGTGAACACGGTTATCCTGTAATAGGGTTTACTAATCCGAGTTCTTTTGTTGAATATATAAGAATTCATAAACATGAGATTGATTTACTTCTTATTGATTACAAACTGCCTCAAATGACAGGTTGTGATTTGGCAAAAAAGACAGCCGAAATAGATCCTACAATTAAGATGATCTTAATAACTGCTTACAATGATATTGTAAATAATACCTTAAATTTAGAACTTATTCATAAGCCAATAAAAATAAATGAGCTTGTCCAAATAATCAACCGTTATATGCATCCTACAATTGGATGAGGAATATATTACATTTACATCTACAACTTAGAAGCCTAAATGCATTGATGCATATCTCTTCTCACTATGGTTATCACTATTTAACATTTGAGGTTTGAATAGACACATCATCATCACTAACGATCTTGTATTAACTATACGTACTATAAATGATAATCTATCCATCATTTGTTGATATAAATAATTTACTTTTAATGAATCTGACGGGTAATAAAAATTACATTTAGTTACTAATCAAAGGTCTAAATGGTATAAGCTAGTTAGCAAGATAAAATATAGAAAATACATTCACATTGAAAAACAACATTATGATAGTAACATGTAAGATCAATCTTTTAATCATCTTTGGTTCAAAAAATCATCATCATGTTTCCTTAAATAAATACTGAAATAAGACATGTTTAAATAATTTTTGATCCTATAGTAATAGCAGATTGTTAGCAAAGTCTATAGTTATCGTTGATGATGACGCTAACATTGCTGATCTATTCAAGGATGTCTTAGAAGATGATGGATATACCGTCGTTGCCTTCACTGATTCAATCGCAGCATTAACTCATATACAAAGAAACCCCGAAGAATTTGGACTTGTAATTTCGGATTATCGTATGCCTCAAATGAATGGTTATGAGCTATGCACAAAGCTTATTCATCTTAACTCAAATATTAAAGTAATTTTAATCAGTGCTTATGATCTATTAGAACGTGATAACTCAACATTCACCTTTTTACATAAACCTATATCAATAGCTAAATTGGTCAGCGTTGTGAATGAAGCTATATCTAAGTCGACTGCGGATGACAAAAATATTAATGCCTAAACCATTATTTTTCCATCAATATTATATTAAATCATATTTCATGTAGATCTATTCTATGTTTTTGTAATTTCAAATTTAATTCCTTTAATTTTATGTCTACAGTCACGTAGATTAGCTTCCCTGTATGTATTATTAGGATTATTAATAATTTTATTGAAAATGATGCCTATTAATAGTTAATTTGCAAATATTGTTAAATATTGTTATTTAATTGGTTAAATATTTTATAATCTAATATTATTTATGGAAGATATTATCGAAGATTTTGCAGAAAAATTAGGGATTGAGCCTAATGCTGCAAAACAAGGCATTTCAATAACATGTAGATATTTTCTTCAAGTTTCAGAACCAAGCAAAGCATTAGGTCTTTTTTCGATGCTACCATCAAGTTTAACAAGTATGTTTTCACCTGATGAGAGAAACGAAATCACTAAAACTCAAGAAAATATTTCTCCTGAGGAAGTTATTGAAAAAATATCTAATGAATGCTTTGATGGTGATAAACAAAAAGGAAAAAAGGTATATGAAGAAGCAATAAATCTAATAAAAAGTAAAATCTGGTAAAAAATAAATAATTTTTATTATTGCTTTGGGAAGATTTACAGCTACCTTTTACTTGGGAAATCATGTAATTCATTTGATGAACATCTTAGGCAATTCCGAGGTTCATTACTATTCAGATAGGAAATGTAAAAACATTTAGAGCACTGTAAACGAGAAAATCTGCTTGTCAGTTCCAATGAATTATTCTCAGTCTTTTTTATTACTTGACGGCAAATTAGATTTTCAACCACGGCAGTTATCATATCATTCATATCCTGCAAATTATAATTTCTATACCTCAAATACAAACTCATCATTTCACCTCCAAGTGAATCCTTTTTGAAATGTTGTACGCCTTGATTAAACTGCCGGAAAAAATGATCACGTAAATACCATTCAATTTCATTAGCTTGTATATCTCTCATTACTATTAATATTAAACAAATCATGCTTGATAAAAATCTACAGTCTTTAGTTGAAAGTGTAGATAAATAATAATACATAACAAAATGCTAATAGCGCTACCTATTTGAGGTTAAGATTAAAGAAAACCTTAATTGTCTACTATTATTTGCTAATGTAGAAATCTTGGACTATTTAACAAATTTAACTACCTTAATATATTAAAAAAATTCTTTAAAATTAAGTTTCTAATGATAAAAGCTAAATTCAAGACAGTGATAAAAATCCTGATATATATAGATTTCAACTCCCTATTAATTTATACAGATTTAGAATTATAATTAACAACAAAAAAATTCTATACTACGAATTGTTGAGATAATTAAGTTGAATAATTATTTCATGGTTAAATTTTGAGCTAAAATATGAATATTTCTTATATTTTTTTATTTGCAAATAATATGTAGAATGTTTTTCTTTAATTAGCTTACCTTCTCCTGTGAGGTTATATTAAAATACATAATCATATATCTATTAATATGGGAAATAGAAATAGAACAGAAATAGTTGGGAGTATTCTTGATGCTGCAAATGGAGGAACAACTAAGACAAAAATTATGTACACCGCTTTTCTAAGTTATAACCAATTAACCGAATACCTTTCTCTTTTGATAGAAAACAACCTAATAGAATATCTCGACGGGACTAACAAATTCAAGACTACCGAAAAAGGATTATTCTTTCTTAAAATGCATAATGAAATTGGAGAATTATTACGGCAAACTACTATTGAAAACAATAATTAATTTACCAGCAACAATCCTTCATCTTTTTATTTTACTAACAATTTACAGTAAAATACGTAATTTTTTAATTTTTTCCTATTAATTATTATAAATTAGACTCTTATTTTAGATCCCCTTATCAATATATTCCGACTAAATAATTAGAAAGCTGTTAATATTAATCTATTATCACACAAGACATATCCAGCTAAAGAAAAAAGTTTAGTTATTGGTAGGCATTATTCTATAGACTTTGCCATGTTCTACTGAAACTACGTATAGATATCCATCTGGGCCTATATTCAGACTACTTATACCTCCAAATCCCGTTCCAAAGACTATATCTTTGAAGCCCGTAGAATTCCAATTCTGTAACACCTTTGAACTCAATTCCGAAGGTAACAATAAATGAGTACGATTTTGATTGAGATCAAAATGATATAATCTCCCATCTAAAAAAGCACCTACAAATATATCGTTGTGGTATTGGGATCCTAGCTTT
The DNA here is from genome assembly GCA_025924135.1 of Nitrososphaeraceae archaeon. GTDB lineage: Archaea > Thermoproteota > Nitrososphaeria > Nitrososphaerales > Nitrososphaeraceae > TH1177. Next base: position 27,377 of record JAICEO010000007.1, read on the forward strand.
TCTGATGTAAGAAATTTTAGACCTGTAGGTACTACCTTTTGTGTCCATACGAATTCTGGCTCATTGTACTTTCCACTTCCATTGAAATTCACCAGTGCAAAAGGAGCGGCTGGAAAATATTTACTTAGTCCTTGTACTATTCCGTACCCACTATTGAAACCTGGTCTCACGCTGTTTATTTCATCATTAATCCAATGACCAGGTTCTGTATTCCATAAGATCCCTGTGATAGGATCAAAATCCATTCCAAATCCATTGTGTATTCCATATGCGTAGTACAGATTCAAAGGAAAAGTCTCCCCGATTATTCCATGACCTTTATCATCTACTACTGGGTTGCCCTCCAGAGTTAATCTCAGTATTCCAGCCCTGCCGTCCACAATAGTGCTATTTACATAGCTTTGAGTCAGTGTTTGACTGGCAGTTTCATCAAACTCACTGACTACTTCACCTATTACTATGTACAGATTGTTATCTGGTCCAATAGTGATATATCCCCCGTGATTCTCTATTGAATTGGCAAGGTAGATTCAAAAGTAGCTTAGGATTGATTAGCTTGTCATCTATGAATTCATAACGATATACCATATTGCCTAGAATATGTGTACTATTTACGTTAGTAATAGTTGACTTTACTTTTGAGTTAGTAGTATTGTTATTGGTTACTTCGGTATAATATAAGAACACATAATTACCATTGTTGTTTGTTAGGGTGCTCTGATTAGTAACGGCTATTCCTAGTAGTCCCTGATAAAATCCTTTAGCAACTGGGACGTCTAATCGAGTTTTATCTGATAATATTCCATCAACTATTCTAACCAAACTACCATTTTTTTGTAGAATCAAGAAATCATCTTTTCCAAGAAAAGCCATTGTTGTAGGCATATTCAAACCATCAGCTACTACTTCTACTGTAAGATTAGGATCTATTATCTGAGGCAATGTAGGAGTACTACTAATACTAGAATAGGAAATAGAAGAATTAGAATTGATCTTACCCAAAGTAGAGTTATTGACAGTAGAGTCCTGTTGTGATGATGATGATGATGATGATTGCAAATTTGAGGCTTTTAGAAAAACAGATTTATTTGTAACATCTCTGTCAGAAACTGAAGCAAATGAATCGGGGATAGAAATTATTGATTGATTTTCATCAGTTGCTGTTATTATAATAACTAGAACTGATATAACTAATATTGTCAACAAAACAAGGCATATATTGGAAAGACTCTTCAAAGTTTTGTGTCTCAACCTGATCTATACCTCTTTTTTTTGGAGTTGAAATCTTTCAACAATATTATCGATAAATAACCATCTACTATATAACGCATTTGATAGTTGCTTTATTTTTGTCAAGAATATAAGCTGTAGCCTGTGATAAAATAGGGAAGCCAAAGGATCTTAATAATTCTATGAATATATGTTTCCTATTTGCTGGATCCATCAATGAACCGATAAGAATGGGTACTACTCCTAATTTCCATGGTATATCACTTGATTCTTGGAATAATATGAGAATAACAAGGGCAAATAATGGAGATACTAATTATGTAGTACAACAGTTTAGATCTAGAGCTCTACTTTTAAGACAATGGAATTCTGCAAATAACGGTGTAGTGAATAGATCTACCTTCAATAGATATGGCATTCTATTTGATTCTTCATGCATGTTCTTTATTGCAGAATAGATTTAAAAACAAAATTGAGAATTCAGTTTTGCTTGATAATGTGGAAAGGTATTTAATGAATTATTGCAAATTACAACGTATGAAAAATTGGTCTGTTTATAAGGGCTTATTAGCGAGACATCGTAATAGTTATCCACCTTTTACATCTAATCTTTTGAATATATTGAATAAGAAATTAACAATAGTATCGACTCGCAATCACTTTAATCTCGAGACAGGAAAACTGAATTTATCTCATAATATAGAAGATTATGACTCTTATAATGTTCCTGGATTAAATGGAAATCCTTGCTCTGACAATAATGAATTAGCAATATACATTCATGGAGTGTGGACAGCACAAATTGCAGTTAAAGAACAAACAGATAGAACCCAGTTATCATTGATTTCAAATAATTTTAATATTCCAGTAGTAGGGTTCAGCTGGGATTCAAATACTGCAATAAATCCCTCAGGTTGGGAAATTGCTAAATCTATAGCAAATCAGAATGGACCAAAGTTTGCAAAATTTTTGTCTGATTTTAGAACCAATTGTCCAAATTGTAATATAAGAATAATTGCTCATTCTTTAGGAGCAAAAGTAGTTGAAAGTGCCTTAATAAAGTTAAATAATAGCGAAACATGGAAGAACAATCCAGCATATAATATTACTTCTATACATCTTATAGGAGCAGCCATTAGTGATAGAGCAACATCAAAAAATACACAGTTTGGAGCAGCCATTGACAACACAGTAAACAACTTCTATAATCTTTATAATCCTAGAGACAATCTGCTTAGAAGTGCATACATAAAGACAGAAAAGGAAAATCCATTGGGTTTATTTGGCCTAAACAAAAAAGAACCATTTCCTTTAAATTATACTGAACGCAATGTTATGCTAGAAATTCCTCCACTTAAAAAGGCAAGTGGAATATACAAACCATTTGTTGATAACACCGTATCTGAATGGGGAAATAACCATTCTGGATATATTGGATTTAGAGGTGTTAATGGGAAGTTAAAGGATGATGGAGCTATTAACGTAATTGTAGCGGATTGGAAGAGTAATAATAGATAGATAATGTAAAAACAAAACAAACAGAAACAATAAAAGATGAAATAGCAAATGCTTATTCCAACGATAAATTAACTGATGTAATATAACTTCTTAAAGAACAAGATTCTAGAAATGAAAATAAAAAGATATTACCCAGAAAAATAGTAAAATACAATTACAATGAATTTTCGACAAATTTCACTTAATCATCTATTTGGTTACTAGAATAAGTAACAAATTGTTATCAGTTTTTTTATTTTAATTACGCAAAGAACTACTATACTGTTACTAAATTATCCAATGTTATGCTATATTTTATAGGAAATTGACGAGTTAAATATTGTATAATCACTTCTCTCTGGCACTTGTTCGAATAATGATTTAATTCGTTCTGTAATTATATTAAACCATTTATTATTAAGCTTATGATATTTATCCATATCTTCTTTTGTTTCCCAAAAGGTTAATGCTATAGTTTCTTGTAAATCATGTACACTATTCATTATAATAAATCCCTTGAATCCCTCAATTTGATTTTCATATTCATTGAAAAAATCTGCAAGTATCTTTGTTCCTTCTTCCCTCTTATTTGGCTTAAACCTTGCCTTGTTGTGTTTGATATACTTGAATCCATACATCTTGGTATATAGTACATAACTATATTTATAATAAAAACTAAACCTTCTGGGATTGTAGTTGCAGCAAAAATGCCGATTACATTAATCCAATAAATGATAATTAATCTTTATTTATTATAATCCAAGAAAATAACTTATTGTTATGACGGTCATGAATATCAATAGCATTATGATTCTATATAGATATACTAATTAGCATACAAAATTTTGAGAGAAAAAGTTTTCCTAAATAGATAATAACAATAATCAATTAATATTCCAAAGATATAGGATAAAAAAGGAGAGATGGGTGAGGTGAGTAAACACTCTTTATATTTCTAAAATTGATGATCAAAAGTAAATTGTAATAATAGATTGGTTCTAATAAATTATAAAAATTGTTTTTATATTATTAAATATAATGTATTGGCAATGGCTGAAAACATGGCGAATAAATCTAATGATTCTAAAAGAGATGATCAAAATGATGATGAAATTAAATCCATAATTTTAGGGCTATTTGCTTTGATTGGATTTATTATCCTTGTATCTTCAATATTTATGGGAGTCGTAGGTGAACAATTAGCATCAGTAGCAGATACAGTATTTGTTGCTGCAATTATTGGATCTTTTACTTTGGTTGGAACAATTATTGGTCGTGCCTTTTTAAAGAAATAGCACCTTTCTTTTATTTTAATTTTTAAGACATAAACGGTCAATCTGTGGGCGAATCCTACTATTAGTATTTTGTAATGTGCATGAAGAATCAAAAAAATAGATAGGTAGTAAAAGTTTCTGACTGACTTATGACTCTCCAATCTTTTAATACTATTAAGCTCATAGAGTTAAAATATAAGAAAGGCAATTAATGGATTTGATGTTATATAACAA
>JAICEO010000008.1 GCA_025924135.1 Nitrososphaeraceae archaeon
CACTAGAATTGAGGGCTCGGTGTATATTCCACCATTAACAGTGATAGGAAACAATGTATTCATTGCCCCAGGTGCAACGTTCACAAACGATCCATATCCTATGAGTCCTAAAATGATAGGAGTAACAGTAGAGGATGGAGCAATAATCGCTGCAAGAGCAGTATTAAAACCTGGGATTACTATTGGAAAGAATGCAGTGGTTGGTATGGGTGCTGTAGTAACAAAAGATGTGCCATCTGAAACAGTAGTTATAGGCAATCCTGCACGAGCTAAATATACCAGAAAAGAATATGATGAGAAAAAGAGAATGTGGGAAGAGCCTGTAAGTTAGCAGGTATAATATCGCATCAAATAAACAACTACTTTAGTATTTAAAAATTATAAATACTAATCCTAGAAAGAAGAGAAGAGAAGAGAAGAGAATAGTAACATAAATAATTTTATTGATATTAATGGTATATTTGCCTTAAATTATTATAGCACCTCGCAAAAAGGATTTGCTTTAACAATAATAGTTTCAGCACTATTATTTTTTGAAAGTAAATTAAAATCGGTTTTAGAACATGCAATATATATTGTAGTTTTATCACTTGGATAATTGTCAAGTGTATTGTTTCCTCTTCTTTCCACATCTCCTATATAATCTCTTAACTTTGATTCTAACAATGTATATACATCTATTTTATCTCCTCTCATCTCATTGACATCTAAAGTCCAAGAAATCGAAATCTTAGTTTTACTTGCTTTTAGATCTCTTTTTTTTAGAATATATCTTACTTTGTCGATAAGATTTTTAGTATAACCTTCGATACTCTTGATTGTACCATTAACAAGATATACAAGTGGATTAGAACCATGTAAAGAGGACTGGATTATTCTTAGATCATGTAAACCGTTAGTTATGTCATCTAAATAAAGATCTTTGTGAAAATTATCTACGATTCGGTTATCTACGCCATACCCTGTTGCAAATTTGCAAACTTCTAGCACACTTGCAATTCCGGAATAATGACGTAATATTCTAGAAACATAAGCTAATTCTGCAGATAATATATCTACAAAATTTATTTCCTGACTAGTAAATTTATTTAACATTCCCTCCAAAAAAATATCTCGCTTAGAGTTAAAATTCCCTAAAATGGTAGTGGTTGACAGGAGAGGACCCGAACTAAGAGGCATATAATAGTAATATAAATTCTCTCCAACTGTCATACCAGTTGTATGTTCTAAAATATCTATATTTTCTTCATTCCCTGCTATGCCCATGGGAAGTGGATAGACAATAGATGTATTCTTGTTAAGAGGTTTTATGGCATCTATGAATTTTGAAGAGATATCGATTTTAACTTCGTGACCAATTTTTCTTATCTTAGGGAAGAAGAAGAGGTAAGATGCCGAAGATATTACGTTATCTATAGATTCTGCTTCAAGTAATGGTTGATCTTCAATAAGATCAGATGCAGTAGAATATGTTCTAGTAATGTCTTGATTTAATAAAATTCCCATTTTAGATGACTCATCAATAATCGAGACTTTCTGCCCTGCAGATACAATAGATGAAGCAAAGTTATATCCTTCAGTACTTAATCCATAGACAGCAACATTTGGAGAAGAGGGCACTTTAACAAACAGATATAGAAAAGAGCTCCTTAGTAAAGTTATTTATTCTTTTAGTTTATAATAATATAGTACAAGTGTCGATTCTCAATGTTATTAGTCAAACAATCGGTCTCATTGACTAAAAAAGGAAAAGTATATTCAATGATGTTACTACCTATTTATATTATTGAGAATTTGGTTTGATATACTTACCCCAAAGCAAATAATGTTTTTTAAATATTTTGTAGATACACTGAAAGAAGAAGGTCATGAAATACTATGTACAGGACGAGAATATAGAGAGGCTAAAGAATTAGCAAAGATAAAGAAACTAGATATTCACACAGTAGGTAAACACGGTGGAGATAACAAGTTTGAAAAATTAAATAAAAGTACTGAAAGGGCTTTTCTTCTATCTACTTTAATTAATTCTTTTAAGCCAGATTTGACCGTATCCTTTTCCTCTCCAGAGGCCTCAAGAGTAGCGTTTGGACTGGGCATAAAACATTACATATTTAATGATTCACCTCATGCTACTGCAGTAGCTAAACTAACCGTGCCACTCGCTGATAGATTATTTTGTCCTTGGGTAATTCCTTTGAGAGAATGGACAAAACTTGGGTTAGAACAAGAAAGATTAACTCATTATAAAGCACTTGATCCTATTGTTTGGATAAAAAAAGAACTACAATACAATACCAGAGAAGAAATTTCAAAAATGAAAAAAAAATTACAACTTAATAACGCAAAAAAGACGGTGTTAATACGACCAGAAGAGATAAAAGCATCGTATATTACTGATAAAAAAGTAAAAAGTTCAATAGAATTAATAGACGATATCGTTAAAAAATTCTCAGATGAATATAATATCCTAATTCTCGCAAGATATCTCGATCAAGTTGATTTTTACAAGTATAGATTTGAAAAAAAGGAGGGAACAAAAATAATTGAAACTGTAACTAATGGTAATCTATTACTAAAAATTGCGGACTTATTTATAGGGGCGGGTGGGACCATGAGTGCGGAAGCAGCTCTAATGGGTAAGCCTGTAATTTCTATATCCCCGATTAATTTTTATGTAGAAAAATATCTTATAAAAATGGGATTAATTAAAAAGGTCAAAACCTCGACCAGTTTAACTAAATATATAAAAATTATTCTTTCTCACAACACTGCAAGGAAAACCAACAAAAATTCCCTTAATAACAATTTTGATCAGGACAACTTGCAGAATGTGTCATTAAAAATTATATCAGAGATGGAAGATCCTATAGATATATTCAAAAAGTTCCTCTTTAATCCATAACATTATAATCCTAGTGATTTACACGACATTATGCCCGGAAGCCCGGTGGAGGAATATAATTTCCGCCGATTGTAGCGGCCAAGCATAAAGGCCTTTGGAGCCTTTGACCCCAGTTCGAATCTGGGCCGGGCTATTACGTATTAAATTAATAGATCGGGAGTTTTATGACTATAGAATATATACAAAAAATACGAAGAAGATGGAAATCCTTAGCCTCCATTATTTTTTTTACTCTCACCAATGGTATTTAAAATAATTACCTTCTCTAAATTATCTAATGCTGCAGATAACAATTCTTTTCTTCGTGATAGGAGTTTACAATAAACTAAAAGTGATTTTTCGATTGATTTTACCATGTCCTTTTGTTGCATTGGGTTTGGTGACCCATAGGATTTTCTGAAAAATATTGATTTTTCAGGAGTTGTGTCCTTCAGAATAAACATTAATTCATCCAGATCTATTTTAATGTGGGTAAACTTCAATATTTTATTTACATCATCCTTCGAAATCTGACTTAATGGGATATTCTCATTTTTTACAGCATGTTGTACTAATGTACCAATTAATTTGTGTACCTTCCTGAAGGGAATATTGTATTTGATTACAATCTGCTCCGCTATATCAAGAGAGACACCATAGCTTTTGTTTGCTAAATGAAGAGCATTTTTTTTGTTCACCTTGAAGGTATCAGTAATACCTTTCATTATAAGTAATGACTCTTTAACTATTGTAGATGAGTTGAACAGAATTGGTTTCAGGTCCTGTAAATCTCTATGATATCCTGATGGAAGATTCTTTACTAGAGAGAGTGAAGTTAGTAGCATTCCAATAACAATTGAGGTACGAGATCGAATTATTTCAAGAGGATCAGGATTTTTCTTTTGTGGCATAACACTAGATGTCGAGCTAAATTTGTCTGATAGTTCAATATAATTAAATTCCGAAGTAGACCATAGTATAAAATCTTCAGCAATTCTGCTAAGAGTACTCATCAATATTGAAAGACAAGACAAGTATTCTATCATTGAATCTCTCGAACTTGTAGCATCGATAGAATTTTCCAATAAGCCTTGAAATCCTAATAGAGAAGCAGTATAATTTCTATCTATAGGTATTGCTGTTCCACCAATGGCACAAGATCCAAGTGGTGATAAATTGATTTTGTCGAAAGAGTAACTTAGTCTCTCAAGATCTCGTAAAAGGTTAAAAGAATATGATAAAAGATAATGAGAGACGGTTCCTATTTGAGCTTGTTGTAAATGAGTATAGAGCGATATTATTGTATTAGTATGTTCTTTAGATTTTTCAATGAGAGATTTAATAAATTTAATAATTAATTCACAAATATCTATTACATCATCTCTTACTTTCATTCTTATATCTAAAACAACTTGATCATTTCTAGAGCGTCCAGTATGCATTTTTCCACCTATATCGATTCCAAGATCTTGAATAACTAGGGATTCGATTAGTTCATGTATATCTTCTGAAAGAGATAGTTCATTATTTGAAGGTAGATTTTGTATTATCCCCTTATTTTTTGATTCATATTTTATTTTACTTAAAGATGAAAGAATCTTAGATAATTCATCAGACGTTAGAATTCCAATTTTGTTTAACATTAGACAATGAGCTTGAGTTCCCAAAATATCATAATTAAGTATATTAATGTCTTGATTAAGGGAAGAAAGAAAATTTAATACATCTTTATCTAAAGTTTCTTTTTGTCTCGAGCGATACAAAATCTGAATCATAATAAATTGAAAAAAGATATAATATATTCATTATTCTGACAATATTCTTCAAATATATGGTAGCGCCTGTTTCTAAAAATTACTAAATAGATTCGCTAAATAGTTAAATATGGTTTTTGATTATTTTATATAATGTCTCAAGATATACAACAAACTCGTAGACTCATTTTTGATGAATTATCAAAAATTGTAGATCCTGAAATAGGAGTATCGATTATGGAATTAGAATTAATTGATAAAGTAGATATAAAAGAAAAGGATGTAAATGTGGATTTACATTTGACAAGTCCATTTTGTCCCGCTGTATTTGGTTTTAAAATTGCTCAAGATGTCAGAGATAATATTTATAAAATAGAAGGAATCGAAAATGTAAAAATTAATGTAAGCAATCATTTTATGGCTGAAGCTATAAATAAGCAAGTAAATGAAAGCAACCTCCCTTCTAAAGAAGAGAACCAAGATTCTACAGAACAGCATCCAGAAAGCAAACAAGAGTAAATTTATGTGTATATATATCGGCTTGGATGCTATCTAAATATTATTTTTATTATTATAAATTTTCTTATATATTCTATTATTATCGAAGTTTACAATTTAATTACTAGGTTAAAAACTATAATAACAATGATTGTATTTTAAAACAGAGAAATAACTAAAGAATATATCTGTTTATTTCATGGGTTGGGTTTTGTATATAGTGTGTGTTTTTTGTGATATTATTGGATATCACTTCTTGATCGTTATTTTTCTTCCTCTTCTTCTTCTTCTTCTAATTCTTCTCTATAGGAATTATTATTTGATCTATCTTGAAGTTTTGCAATTTTCTTCTCACTATTAGAAATTCCTAAGAGATGACTGCGCAGAAGTTGTATACCCAATGCCGGATCTACCCCTTTAGGACAAACATTGCTACACGAGCCTGCAAAATGACATCTCCATATTCCATGACTAGTATCAATTACTTTCAATCTATTAGACTTGTCCGAATCTCGGGAATCCGCATAATATCTGTATGCTTGAGATAATGCTTGCGGTCCTGGAAATTTGAGATCAGTGGCAACAGTGGGACATGCAGAATAACATAATCCACATTTTATACAGTATGAAAATTGAAGGAATTTATCAAGATCTTGTGGACTCTGCTCATATTCTGAAAGTTCATTGACATCTGGTATATCGGCTTTTTTATTTTGTATAAATGGCATGACACTGCGATGATGAGCAAAAAATTGGGAAAAATCAGTAACTAGATCTCTAATATATGGAAAATTGGGAAGAGGTTCACAAGTAATTGTGTTTGTATCAAGATCTGAGATCTTCGTATAACATGCTAGCCTAGGAATCCCGTTGATTTTCATTCCACAAGAGCCACAAGAAGCCATTCTACAGGAATAACGAATTCCAATGCTACTGTCCTGATAACTTTTGGCATCTAATAAGGCATCTAATACAGTAGTCCATCTCTTTACTGGAACTTGAAATTCATCAAAATGAGGAACATCATTGGGATTCTGAACTGCATTAATCCTGAAAATACGTAGTTTTTTGGATTTTTGATTGCTGCTACTGCTACTGCTCGTTGATTTGTTTGATCTTTCTCTTTCTATCTCTAACGACCTTTCGTTCGTTATCTTTTTTGTTTTATCTTTTTTAAATATTTTCATTTTATACGCTTATCCCTATCATTAACCCAAAGAAAATCCATTAGCAATGATTATCGTTCGGGTTCCATATGCAATTATTCCAATCATTGCAACGATCACTAATATATTTACTCCCCTCTCCCAAATCTGAGTTTGTCTTAGTTCTAATAAAATAACTCTAAGACCATTAAAGCCATGTATAGCGATTAATACCAAAATAGATTCTAGTAACAATGCATAAAAAATATTTTTATAATTTAATATCACATTTTCGAATTCTAGGGACATATTAAATGGCATAATTAACCTCATCATAATATGAATAGCAACCACAAATAATGCCCCTACACCAGTAATGTAGTGTATTTTCATTATTTGGCTTTCTCTTAAGAAAGAGATATCTGAAAACCATTTAGTCATATTCTTATTTTTATTTCTATTATTTTTGATACTATCTGATGTCATTTTTATTTATTCTCCACTAAAAAGCACATTTGCCCCATACAACATAGCAACAGCAGCTAAAATAAATGCAATCCATAATCCTGAGCGTTGCTTATTGTTAACAGATGTCGGATCATATGGGTAATCAGGTCTACCAGGTTTGCCTAGTCCTTGGCCAGATTGAGTAAAGATTAATCGTATTCCATTCACTGTATGTAAAGTACTTGCTCCTATGACAAGAATTAGAAATAAGTGACCTCCTACCGTCTGAGTCAACTCTAACATTGCTGCCCAAGCATCAGGACCACTCACCAAGGAGCTAGTTTCATAAACATGACCAATAAAATATACTAGTAGAAAGATTCCCGTTAACCTTTGAAACCAATAAGAGACTCTTTCCCATCCATATGTTAGTGGATTAAGCCATCCTCTAAGTCCTTCTCTATTAGTTCTGTCATTTTTATTGTTATCATCAATCCGTTTTGCAGATGTAGCAGACGTCATCTCAATACTTCCTCTCTACTGGTGCATATCGTGTAAATGTTACTGGATGCCATTCTAATTTTGGTTCGTTTTCACAATTGTAGTAGGCTAATGTGTGCTTTAGATAATTTATATCATCTCTATTTGCATAATCAAGTCTGGCATGTGCTCCTCTAGATTCTTTTCTATTTATTGCCCCCATTAATACTACCTCGGCTGTTCTTAGCATCGCATCAATCTCCATCACATTAGTAAAATTAGTATTATATTCTTTTGATTTATCATCAACATGTTTCCAAGTCAACGCTTTCAACTCCCGTATTTTTTTTAAACCAGCAACTAGATTTTCTTCTGTTCGAAAAACATATGCTTTGTCATCCATAGTATCAGTTAATTTTTTTCTCACTTCGTATGGATTGACCTCACCTCTCCCTCTAAAAATGCCGTCATAAATTCTTTTTTCTTCAGAAATTACTTGATCGTTTGAAATCTCTATTGTAGACCCTTTTCTCTCTAATGCAAATTGTGCTGCTTGTTCTCCTGTAATTCTACCCCAGACAATACACTCTGAGGTTGAATTTGCCCCTAACCTATTTGCTCCATGAGTGCTATTGCATGCCGCCTCACCTGCAGCCCATAAACCTCCCAATTCAGTTTTTCCATCGATATCGGTATGAATACCTCCCATCATATAATGACATACAGGTCTAATTTCAATAGGCTCTTCAATTACATCAATTCCTGAGAATTTTATTCCAATTTCTCTGATTCCAGCCAGTCTTTCTTTAATTTGTTCATCTCCTAGATGAGTTAAATCTAGTTTTAAACAATCATAACCTGACTCATGCTTGAACCCTTTTCCTTCTTGAATTTCCCTAATCATCGACCTTGACACAACATCTCTGGGAGCAAGCTCGAGTTTTTCAGGAGCATATTTTTTCATAAAACGCTCATTCTGATTATTAATTAGATAACCACCTTCTCCTCGAGCTCCTTCAGTTATTAAAATTCCAGAGGGTAAGATACCAGTGGGATGGAATTGAACAAATTCCATATCTTTCATTGCTAACCCAGCGCGGTATGCCATATCAATACCGTCTGGTGTAGAGGAATAAGCATAAGTAGAAAAGCTGTAAATTCTTCCCGCACCTCCTGTACATATAATTCCAGTTGGGGACTTTATTTTGACAAAGTTTCCATTTTTCATTTCAATTGCTGTGACTCCACGGAATAAATTGTTCTCTTTGAGTATACTAGTGCAATACCATTCATTGTAGAAATTAATATTGTCATACTTTTGACATGTATCGTATAGAGTTTGCATTTCATAAAAACCTACTTTATCCTGAGCATAGGTAGCACGAGGAAATGAATAGCCACCAAATTTTCTTTGTCCTATACGTCCATCATCTCTTCTTGACCAAGGCATACCCCAATGATCTAATTGATAAACTTCGTGAGGTATTGTCTTGACTAATCTTTCAGCTACGTCTTGATCAGCTAAAAAATCACTTCCTTTAATTGTATCGTATATGTGAGATTCGATATTATCTCCTTCATCTTCAAATAAAACTGCTGCAGTACCACCCTCTGCAGATACAGAATGAGACCGCATTACTTGAACTTTGGAAAAAACTCCAATGCTAATGTTATCTTTCCCATATGCGGCTGCAGCAATTGCAGCTCTCAAGCCAGCTAGGCCCGACCCAATAATAATAATGTCATGTTGAATTGAATCTGTCACTAATTTATCCCAAAAAAGAGTATTAGTATAATACAAATATACTTTATGATTAATTCATGAGAAAGTTTCAGCATGATTATGATATCTCTTAACGTACTTTTAGATTTGGTTGTTTTCTCTTTTAGATAGAGAGTAACCCTATGATAATTGAAATTGAAATTGAACAATTGTAAATCAACTTCTGAATTAGTTCATTATCAAACAATAGTAATAAGTTCTGAGGATTTACATTTATTACTAGCATTTAATCTATAATTATTTTATTATGGTTATAGAGTATTCTAAAAGGGTATTCTTTGCTCCAAATACTTCAGATCAAGAAATAGTAGAAAAAGCAAAAAAAGTACTTATTTTTAATGGTATAAATGATAAAGATATCCAAATTAATTATAATACAAATGAGTTAGAAGAGGGGGATCTCTATATTAGTTATGATCCTCCTGATCTGGTGATACGCAATGTGTATCAAAAGAAAAATAGCGGCATCATAAAAATGAAAAGTATTGGTATGATAAAACTATAGGAATTGAGAAATTTTTTTTTCTAATGATTCTAATGTCTCAAGTGTCTCTTCTCCACTCTTCATGTTTTTAATAATTATGTGATTCTTTGAAATTTCCTCTGGGGCAACAATTATAGTAAGACAGACTCCCTTTGCTGAAGCATCATAAAGTTGTTTACGAAGAGATCGATTAGCTAAGTCATAATCTACTGCATAACCTTTCTTTCTTAAACTACTTAGTATTGAAAGAGCCGAACTTCTAACGGATTGATTGGAATTAGCAATATATATAATTTTTTTTATATTTGTGGGTAGTTTATTATGAAATTGTAAAGCTAAAATTATCCGTTCAATTCCTCCTGCAGCCCCAGCAGCACCAATATCAGGGCGTCCGAATATATGAGTAAGTTTATCATATCTTCCACCTCCTACTAGTGAACCAACATTGGACAATGTGTCAAATACTTCAAAAACAATTCCAGAATAATAGTCTAATCCTCTGACTATACCTAGGTTTACTCTTATGTTTTGAATACCTCTCAATTCCAATGAGGAAAATAACTCGTGTAAATACCTTGTGCTTTTTACATTCTTTAACTTTTCATGAGAAATAAGATCCATAATTCCACCTTTGAAAGAAGAAACTTCCAAAAGGTCTTTAAGTATCTCTTCGTCAAGAATGTCTTTATATTCTGAACATACTTTATTAATTCCTTTTTTTGGCACTTTATCTATCGCTCTAAAAAGATTTCCTATTGAGATTTCATCGTCCAATTTATATTTTATTTTTATATATTCTTCAAGAATTCTTCTATCACTTATCTCGATAATGGTTTCTAGGTTAAGTTTGGTGAAAAAATGAGAAACAAAATCAATGATTTCTGCTTCTGCATCCGTACTAAAATTATCGTATATTTCGACATCCCACTGGTGAAAATATCGATATCTACCAGCTTGTGGTTCGTCGTATCGGAAAACTCCACCAAAATTAGCTAATTTTAGGGGGATACGCATTTCTCTTTTTGAGACAGCAAATCTTGTTATTCCTATTGTAAGATCATAACGTAAAGCAATATCCCTAGAACCTTTGTCTTTGAAACTATAAACCTCATTTATTATTGATTCACCACTTTTTGCTTCTAATGTTGACAATAGTTCAATAGGAGAGGGTTCCATTATTTGGAAATTATAGCAGACCGTTATTTCGTAAAATTTTTCTCTAATATAATTGATGTAAAAAGCATCCTCTTGAGTTATATCTCTCATTCCTCTTGGTAAATCCAGCTTCACAATAAAAATTCAAAAATCTTCGAATTTAGATTTTCCGTTTTTTCATTATTTTTATAATCTAGTTTCATCACTGTATTCAAGAATGGAAGAGAAATTCAAATATCTAGACCATATGACAGATCTAATAGTAGAAGCATATGGTTATACTTTTCAAGAAGTGCTAGAAAATTCTGCTTTTGGATTAATCAATGCTATGTTTGACATGTCCAATATAGAATTAAATCATACAATCAATATAATCGCACAGGGACACGATGTTAAAAGCTTGTTTTATGATTGGATAGAAAAAATTATTTTATCAATTTATATAGATAATATGATTATTACAAAATTTGATTCTTTTTCATTCTCCAAAATAATAATGACTCCTAATGATAATATTAATGCTAATAGCAACAATAAAAAAATTGAGACAACAAACCTAAGAGAAATGGAAATTGTAATAAGTGATTTGGATTTATTTCAGGATGCTAAGAAATCTGATTCAATTGAAGATAATTCTCTTTATAAAATAGAATGTATTGGGCATGGAGATATAATTGATCTACATAAACATGAATACAAAGTAGAAGTAAAATCTATAACATATCACGAAATGGAAATAAAACGAACCCAAGCCGGGTATTATACTGCAAGATTCTTGGTAGATCTTTGAGATTCTAATTTATTATTATTCTCCAATAATTTTATATAATTTTAAGAAGTTAAGGTATGATGAAACCTAAATGCGCTCTAATCCAGACAGTAATGAACGTAATTTGATAATTGAACTTTCTGAAGAGAACTTTGAAAAATCAATAAATGGTAATAAACCTCTGCTTGTTGACTTTTGGGCAACCTGGTGTGGTCCATGCAAATTTATGTTACCTGTTTTCGATAAATTGGCAAAAAAATATGCCTCAAAAATTGATTTTGGAAGGCTCAATGTAGACGACTCGCAATCAATCGCTGTCAAATACGATGTCTACGCAATTCCAACTTTTATCATATTTTATAAAGGACAGATAGTGGAGCGGGCAGTAGGAGCTGTTGGAGAAAAGGGATTAGAAAATATCCTTGGACAAATTCCATAAATCTTGATTTTATCTATTATAACGGTTTCTACCTATTATTACCTTTTTTCCTACTACTGCTGCTGCTAAAGAATTATCTAGCATACTAATATGTTCATTTCTTATCGCTACTATTTGTACTGTATGTGATTATTGATTGATCGATTTCTCTTTTTAATCTGAATAGATCGAACCATATACGTTCCTTTTAATGAACAACAAGCAGACCAAAGCAAGTCTAACATCTCCCAATTATTTATTTATAAAATCAAATATAACCATATGCTGGATCAGATTTTCTTTTTATATTTAATATAAATTCAAATGTTTCTTTTTCTTCTTCATTAAGTCTATGCCCAAATTTTTCAATTAATAACTTTGCTTGTCTACTATTTAGATCAGTATAAAAAAAATCCCCTTCATTGATTTGTCTCCCTATAGTAGGACCTCTAATAGATACAGCAATCTGCATACCTTTTCTTGCTTCTTCAATATTTTTTCCTTTATCCTGAATTTGATGAATGATTCCCACCTTACCTCCATTCTCATTTATTATATGATTTTTTTGTCTTAATTTTCCGATAAGTATTTCTGCCCCAAAAACAGCTGGGTCGTTTCTTCTAAATACAAATCCTTTTAAAAATTGTAACTTACAAATTGGAGGAATTTCCTCAAACATAATAGAATCAGCATGTTCCTGCTGATATTTGACCCAGTCAGTATAGTTTCTTACAAGGTTATAAATTACTTTTTCATTAAAAATGTGGACTTGTCGTTCTCCTGCTTCCTTTTTCGCATCATCCAGAACTTTGACATTAAAACCTAATATCACGCCAAGATACCTATCTTTGTCTTTAACTGCATGTGCTGCCAAAACATCTCTTCTCGTTATATGGCCAATATCAGCACTTTGTATGGATATATTTTCCTTTTTCAGCATATCAATTATAGCTTCTAGTGACCCAATTGTATCGCATCTCAGGATTACTCCTAAGGAATTAGTATTATTAATAAAAGTACCTTTTACCTCTGACTCGATAAACCGCCGAATTTCTTTTTCTTCGTCTTTATTTCTGAGAACATACAATGGACTTCCGGCCAATACTCCTTCTAAATCAGGAGATACTATTCTTAAACCAGCTGCGGAAATTACTTCCGTTACTGACCTAAATTTATCACGGGGATCACGCATTTCGTCTAATGGCTTTGGCAGAAGTAAAGCTTTAACTTTAGTTACTACTATTTCATCTCTCTTTGCAACCATGATCATATCTCCTTGCTTAATAGTACCGTCTAATAGTATCATATTAGCAGAAGGGCCTAGTCCAAGTTCTTCATTGATTTCCAGAACTATGCCTCTAACATAGTCATAACGTCTTTCTAACCGTTTTTTCATATACTGTTGGGCCAAACCGACAAGTACAGCCATCAACTCAGGTATTCCAATTCCAGAAACAGCACTAATTGGCACGATGGCTAGCTCTTTATCAAATTCTTTAACTCTCCAAAAGGCTTCAGAAATAAACCCCATTCGTGACAGGGATCCAACAACACCATAAATTTTTTCATCTAAAAGAGAAAGAACGTTAGCCTCCTGTTTTTTGATTTCGTCAGTTATAAATCCTAAGTGAATGGTATTTTCCTTCCGAGTCCGGCTTATCTCACTCTTTTTTATCCCTTTCCATCCCGATACCATATCCACCTTATTTAATGCCACAACAAAAGGAACTTTTCTCTTTTTTAATATGTCTATACTTTCTATAGTCTGTGGTTCAAACCCTTTGTTTACGTCTGCAACTACTATTGCGATATCTGCTGCAGATCCTCCTCTACTTCTAAGATTAGCAAATACTTCGTGCCCAGGAGTATCAATAAATAACAATCCAGGTATTTGCTCATCTGTTTTAGCAAGTCGTTCATACAAAGGTCCAGTTATTGCTTTGATTGTTTCTATTGGAAAAAAACTTGCTCCAATATGTTGAGTAATCCCTCCAGCTTCTCGTGCCTGTACGGCTGTACCTCTAATCTTATCTAATAAGGAAGTTTTCCCAGAGTCGACATGACCCAATACAACTACTACTGGCTGTCGAAGATTCACGTTGTTACTATTTAAAAATGACTTTGGATTCTTTTATAAAACTTTCATAAGAGTCTGAAGCATGGATAACATTATTTGTAATACCGAGACCATAATCTCCTCTAATTGTGCCGGGTTGGGCCTCAAAAGATCGAGTAGAACCAATCATCTGTCTCACAACATTTATCGCATTTTCTCCCTCTAAAATACATACGACAGCAGTAGAAGAGGAGATAAATGACACAAGTTCATGGAAGAATGGTTTATTTTGGTGCGGAGAATAAAACTCTTCTGCTTTATCTTTTGTAAAAATATATGATTTTAATTCTTTAATGACGAATCCCTTGTTCTCAAAACGTGACAAAATTGTCCCTGTTAGTCTGCGTTCAAAGGCATCCGGTTTTATAACAATTAATGTTTGCTCGCTCATCTATATGATCAATTCATTCTATTTTATGATTTAGAAACCTTAATTCCACCCTTAACGTATTTGTTAGTCCATTTCATTTTTCGAGGATCCCTTTTTAAATTGCGTAGATTTTTTTTGCATTTGTTTGAACAAGTCCATTGAATAGATCCATCATTCTTGACTAACATGATTCCGGTAGCAGAAGAAATACGTTGTCCACAAAAGAAACAATTGCGTAAAGAAGTAGCTGTTTTACTCATTTCAATTCCATCTCATATATTCTCTATTATTACTTTATTTTTCTTGCTTCTCTTTCAGTCTCTCGTAGCATCAATACGTCATTCATCCGAACAGAGCCTTTTACGTTTCTGGTTAGAATTCTGCCTTTATCTTTTCCTTCTAAAACTCTTACTCTCACTTGAATTACTTCTCCTGCAATCCCTGTTCTACCAACGATTTGAATTACTTCAGAAGGTACTACTTTCTCTTCTATTGTTTTACTCATTAATTATAACACTTCTCTCACTATTTATTATTGATTGGGAGATTTGGTATTTTTATTTTTTGTAGAATTAACTATTTCATCTAAAATATGTTGAGACTCACCAGCGTCAATAATTGAGGCAGCTGCAGAACCAACACTTATTCCCATGGCTTCTCCTAACTCTTGTTTACTTGGTACAAAGACATATGCAGCATTTCTTTCTTCACATATAATTGGCAGATGGGCGACTACTTCTGGAGGTTCTACGTCTTCCGCTATAATAGCAAGTTTACTAATACCTCTTTCAACAGCCTTGGTTGTTTCATTGGTTCCTTTTCTTATTTTTCCGCTATCTTTAGCTATTCGTAGTGCTTCATAAATAGCATTAACCAAATCTTTTGGTACCTCAAATTTAACATAATATGGTTTACTCATTATTCAATATCACCCTGTGGGATCATCCATCTCTTTACAAAATAAAGACTATTAAAATGTTACCTCTATTGGGAGAATTTAAAATTGTCATCAATATCCAATTAAAGTGAGTTTTTGGTCGTATACAAGTGGGATAGTATCCTTGGCTTTTAATATATAAAAATAATGAATCTCTGACATTCAATATAATTATAGCTTTATCAATCCTCATTAATTTAAATAAAAAGTTCTTTTTATAGACCATCAAAACATTCTAGTTTCAAAAAAATAATAATAATAATAGAGTAAGCCAATAAGGGTTGGATTTTATATTGAAGATATGAGAGTAATAATTTACACGAGTCAGTATTTTACTTAAAATTATTAGTTATTTAATTTTGATTATTTTGCATCTGTGGGGTTAACCTTAAATATTTACACTAAATATAATTAAAGGGTTGAAAGAGACAATCGTAAATATCATTGATACCAACAAAATAATTCTTAAACATGCCTACATGTATGGTATGATACACTTCTAAGAGAGCTTGAATGTGAAAGAGGTTTATTGATTAGGTAGATTCGAATGAAGGCTCAAATAAAACGCAATATGACAAACAATTCTAAGACACCCCAAAAATCAAAAAACAAAAACTTTGACTATAACAAACCAATTGGCAAATGTATGATTTGTTATACACTATCTGGTTGGCATTGTTATGACTGTGGTAATGACTATTGTCAAAGCCATTTTCATATCCATAAGGAAACTAATCAATGTTCGTAAAAAATAATGATAATATTATTATTATTATTATCACCATTCTATAGCAGATTGATCGAATCCTTCAAATCTTTTCTTTTAGATTAGCTAATGAGTTAAGTGTCCATCAATATTATTTTTTTAATTTTTCATATTAGAGAATTCAACATTCAATTCATTTTTTAAAATAAATATTGAACACGTTTTATAAAATATATTTCTGCTACTAAGACGATGCCAGTTATTAACTTATAATGCGGGAGGTGGGATTTGAACCCACGAATCCCTAAGAAACAGGGTTGTAGGAAAAGTAGTTTGTAGCCTACGACCAGGCCACTATTATACTCTTTTTCATTCTAAGCATCGCACTGTCCCTCCATCCATTTATCTACCTATATTAGAAAAGGACAGACCTGCGCCGTTGGCCTGGCTTGGCAACTCCCGCACTTGAAATACAATTTATAATAGCCAAATTTATCTATTCTTAAATTAATGTATTATGACGATTAAAATAAGAGAGAAGGAATCCAATGTTCAGCGGCGGTTATTTGGAACTAACGGAGTTAGAGGGATATATGGACGAGAACTAACTCTTCCATTCGTAATAGATTTGACATACTCATTAGCAACATATTTTAACACTGGACCAATTGTTGTAGGATTTGATGGAAGAAATTCAAGTCCTCTTTTATCAAATATTGTATCAGCTGTATTAAATGCTGGTGGATTAGATGTCATCATGGCCGGACAAATACCTACTCCTTGTTTACAATTTGCTGCTAAAGCAAAAAAATTTAGAGGTGGAATAATGATAACAGCTTCACATAATCCGCCAGAATATAATGGAATTAAACCTTGTGCTAACGATGGTGTAGAGATATCTAGAGAAGATGAACGAAAAGTTGAAGAGATCTTTTACAATCGTCAGTTTTCAAAAACAGATCAAACAAACAAGACTTTTTTTGATCAAAATATCGTAAACGAGTATATGGACAAAGTTTTATCTTTAATAGATGTTGAAAAAATCAAATCTAGATCTTTTAAAGTAGTTATGGACTTGGGTAATGGTGTGCAGACTTTGGTCGCACCTTATTTGATAAAAAAACTAGGTTGTCAAGTTTTTACAATTAACAGTAATATTGATGGAAATTTTCCAGGAAGAGGACCAGAACCCACTACAGAGAATTTAATTAGCTTATCTAACATGGTGAGAGATTTACATGCAGATTTTGGAGTAGCATATGATGGAGATGGGGACAGAAGTTTATTCTGTGATGAAAAAGGAATTATTCATCCAGGGGATAAAACTGCTGCTGTCCTGGTTAAGTATTTAATAAATGAAAAACATAACGGTGCGGAGATTATATGTCCTATAAACACTACGTTGAATGTTCAATTAGTTGCAGATGAAGGAAATTCAAACATTGTATATACGAAAGTAGGTAGTGTGGAAGTATCTCGAGAAATGATTAAAAGAAATGCTCTTATTGGTTTAGAAGAAAATGGTGGATTCATGTACGGAAAATTAAACCAAGTAAGAGACGGAGCAATGACTACAGGACTGGTTTTGGATATGCTTGCAAATTCTTCAGCTGCCAATAAATCAACTACTCACTTTTCTGACATTATAGGATCACTAAAAAAAATAGCTCAATTCAAAACCAAATTCAAATGTCCTTCTAAAGAAGTAGCAAATAAGGTAGTTACCAAATGTTTAGAACATGGCTCACCAAAAAAAATCGAGAAATTGGATGGGGCTAAAATTTGGATCGACGATGAATCATGGATAATGGTTAGACCAAGTGGGACTGAACCACTCGTAAGAATGTATGGAGAATCAATCTCTCAAACACTCTTGGATTCAAAAGTGAGAGAGTATACAAGAATAATAGAAACTGTGTTACAATAATAAAATAGAAAAAGGATTTCTATCATTTATGAGAGATGTTTTACTCCTCTTTCCTGTATGTAATAGTTAATATTATTTTTAATAAAAGCCTGAGTATAAAAAATGGAATTCTGATGGAATTCTTGAATTGTTGATATTATTTTTTCTTGTTTCCTTTCTTTTATACATACAATATAGTCAATTTTTTTGTTTTTTCAATTCTAAATTCATAAAGGAATAATCTGTCGAGTGTAGGGAACTAACGACAATAGCAATAGCAATAGCAACAACAATAATCATAATAATAATAGTCGAAATGATAATAAGAGATAATATAAATGAGAACTTATATCAATAAAATACCCAAACCAAAATCTAATTATGTTGAAAAAATGTTGAATCAAAATAAGGTTAAAGAAACCAAGCAAACTTTAATCGAGATAACAGTCATCGGAAAGGACAGAAAAGGGGTTGTGGCCGAAATTACTAACTTTATCTTTAAGAATTTTGGAAATATCGAAAAAATAAATCAAAATGTAATAAGAGGACTTTTTGGTATGCAGCTTGAAGCTTCCTTCAATAGAATAATAAAGGAAGACCTTGATAGAGGTTTACAAGCACTTGCAAAAGAATTAAAGATGGAGATTAAAGTGCATTACCAAGAACCCAACAGGTTACCTAATATTGCTATTCTCATAAGTAATGAAGATCATTGTATATTAAAAATACTTGAATCATATCAGAAAAAAGAACTTAAAACAAAGATTCCTCTTATAATTGGAAGTTCAAATGTATTAAAATCAATTGCAGATAAGTACCAAATACCGTTCTATGTGATTGACTACAAAGATCAGGTAGAAGCAGAAGAAGAAATTTTGAAATTATTCGAGGAATATAACATAGACATGGTTATTCTTGCAAGATATATGCGAATTCTTACTCCTAATTTTGTTTGGAGATATCCTAATAAAATAATAAATATTCATCCATCATTATTACCTGCTTTTCCTGGTGCATACGCCTATGTTCAAGCATATGAAAGAGGAGCAAAAATCGTAGGTTGTACTGCACATTTTGTAACTGAAGACTTAGACCAAGGGCCAATTATATGCCAAAAATCGTTTAATGTTATGGATACAGACAATATCGATTCCATTAAAAACAAAGGCAGGAAATTAGAAAGTGCAACATTGCTTCAAGCCATAAAATTGGCATTGGAAGGTAAACTAGAAGTTTATTGGGGAAAGGTCCATGTAAAAAAAAATCGAAGAAGAAAAACATGATGACAAAATTAGGGTTATAATTATACTATGGATAGTATTTTAGTAGTATATTCTTACAAATATTGTACAATAAAGATAAAAAGAACTAATGATATGTAGAAGGAAAGATATTGTTTAATAATGAATAACATTTTTGGGTTATCTAATATAGAGATTGAAAAATGGAAAAAAAAATCTAATCAAATCATAATTCCTATTGGTTCGTTGGAACAACACGGTCCTCATCTTCCTGTATCCACAGATACTATCATAATAGAGCATTTAGCAAAAAATATTGCCGAAAAAATTCAGAGCTTATATATTCCTGCTATAACTTTTGGTATTTCCTTTGAACATGAGCCCTTGTTTAATATTTCATTATCTCACACTACTTTCTCCAATCTTATTGGAGATATTTGTGTGTCACTTGCAAAGTATGGAATTAAAAATATAATCTTGTTAAATGGTCATCATGGAAATATGGGAGCTATGTATTATATTGCTCAACATGTTTCTCATAAAATTACTTCAGATACACGACTCAATTTTATAAATTATTGGAATCTAATGAATGACTTTGATCATGCAGGAGAAATTGAAACATCTCTTGTATTAGCAATTAATACAAAGTTTGTTAAAATGAAGTTGGCACGTGCAAATACTAAAGAGATAGATAGATCGAAAATTGCTTATACAAGCCTTGCATCAAATCCAGGGTTTTTCCCAAAAATCACAGGAAATGGTGTTTGGGGCGATCCCACAAAGGCATCAATAACAAAAGGACGTTCATTATTGGACCATTTAATTAAAAAGCTTGAGCATACTATAATAGATTTTCAAGAATATAGTTAAACCTGCATCTATTTATCAAATGTTTTTTTGAACAAAAGTTTACTCAAAAAAAATAATGGCATTGAATGAAATTTTAATATATAACTAATATTCATTTGATAGTAGCAGGTAGATTTAGTATTGTCAATTGATATGGCCGTAAAGGTTTTGGATGAGAGTTTTGGAAAAATTGTACTGATAAAATTAAAAGGTGGTAAAGTTATTAGAGGAACCCTACATGGTTTCGATCAACATATGAACTTATTACTTGATGATTCCGTAGAGATCGTAGAAGGCAAGTCGTCAGATTTGGGAACTATTGTAGTGAGAGGGGATAATGTAGTTATAATATCCCCACCTCCGGCCTAAATTAAGTAGATAGGTAAGGAAAAGGAGAAGAAAAGAAGAGGGTGATATGAGAAAATGACAAAAGGCACAACCTCAATGGGCAAGTATACCCGAAAAAAGGTCCATATAAGATGTCGAAGATGTGGCCACAATTCATTCCATAAGCGCGGAAAAGCCTGTTCAAAATGTGGCTATCCTGATCCAAAAATGAGAAAGTATAACTGGATCAAACGTCAAGTAATGTAATATTATAAAAAAGATATAAAATTAATGTAAATATTAATTAATTAAGTTGTAAAACTTTATTATTTTATTCTTATCAAGCGACGAAACTTCTCAGGATATTTTAAAATTAAATATATCTCTTAGAGAATATAATTAACAGTTAAAATGGTTGAGGTAAGCTCTTTTTTATTAATTATAATTGGTCTATCACTGATAGGAGGAATTATTTTTGGTTTATATTATAATACAATCATTTCCTTTATTTTTAATCTCAAGAAAAGAAGAAATCCATCAACAAATTCCGATACAAGAGAACAAGAAAATGTACAAAAATTGGAGAATGTACTCAAAAACAAACCAGATTTGATAAAAAAAAATTCAGAGTTAATGGAAGATGAATTAAAGATATACCAATTCGAGAAAGATCTTGCAACACATGCAATAGAGAAGATTTTGCTTGCAACTAAAAACAAAGCAATTGATTCCTTTGAAAAGGATCGCCTTTTACTAAAGTATAAAGATCAATTAAAAAAGTTGAATGGAAAAATGGAGAAAATACAGTCAGAAATAGATGTTACAAAATTAATTAATCTTAGAAATGATTTAGCTTTTTTAATAGATAACAAAATTTCAGATATTGATGAAAAGATAAAAGAAATCAATTTTAAAATCGGCACTAATTATAATATTAAAGAGATACTAACTTCTACTACTAGAAACAATAAATCCTATGATGACAGCAAAAATAATAGCAATAATCCTTCTTCTTTCATTGATATCGAGGGAACAACTTCTGGTGAGGAGGATGATAACTTGATAAATTATAGACAATTAACAACCTACAAAAATAATCCAATTCAAAAAAGAAAAGAGATGATTATTGAGAGTGAAAGAAAAAAAATTGATGACCTCAAAGATCAGGTGTTGGTTGCATTAGACAGACTTGATCAAACTGGCGATACTAAAATACAAGAACGAATTAAAGATATAGACACAAAAGAATTTACAGAAGCTAGAACTTTTTTGGATAAAGATCCGCTAGATAAAGACCAGAAAAAACAAGAAATTAATGATAAAAATGAGGCGGCCGCGGAAGAAGAGTATTTACGTATCGAAAGTGATAAAAAACCTTCTAATACAGTAGTTCAAAATAAGTCGAATTTTCCAATAATTTTTAGTTCACAAGGAAATTTTCACTATGACACAGTTACTAATAAAGCGACAACCTTTGATCCTTCAAGCAAAAATTCTGAAGGAAGCTTAAAAAATTACGTAAATTTGAATCCAAATACGATAAACGCATCTAATTCTTTTGGATATCTGGATTCTGAGAAAAATATTTATAAATATAACGAAAAAACTCCGCTATCAAATATATTAAATCACGCGAGTCCAAATTTTGACCATTCAATGAAATCTAAATATGACCAAAATTATTTCGCAAAAGGGCAGAGGCCCAAAGACAACCCAACTCCCTTAGGTCATCGAAATTACACTACGAGTACTAATAATAATAATAATAGATTTAAATTTCCATTAGCATTTATTTTTTCTAAAAAATGGAAAGAAAATGAAGAAGGTAAAAACAAAAAAGTTGAGAACAGTAATTTTGAGGCACATGAAGAACGAAAAGATCCGCTTAGAAATTTTGTTGATAAAAAAAGCGATAAAAAATGAAATATTATTTTGTAGTATTTATTCTCGCCGCCCGGCGTTGATTGATTTGATTTGACCGAGAGAAATGAACTTATGTAGAGTTATTCTGCACCTAAAAACCCTATAAGATCAAACTCCTCAGTGGATTTTGTTGTTTGAATTTCGGCAATAGAAATAAGATGATCATCAGGATCTAATATAATTGCATGTTTGCCAAAGGGTTCATTTTTTGGTTCCTTAAAAAATCGAACATTCTTTGCTTTTAAATCCTTTACCACTTGATCCAGATCAGAAACCATAAACCCTACAAGAATATTGGAAAGCGGATCAATCTTTTCAGGTAAACCTTTTCTTCTAGGATGCAATGCAAGTGTTGTTCCCTTTTCAAAAAATTCAATCCAATCAGTAGTTTTTACTTTAAGTTTTAAACCAAGAGTATCTTTGTAAAACAATGTAGACCTTTCCATATCCTCAACAAGCAATATTACTGAACCAATTTTGCTGAACATTCGGATTCATTTTGTATAGAAGATAGATGCTTAATAAAAGAATTTGTATATTAACATATATTATCTTTTGAGAACACACAACCAGACACTGTCAAGTCTAATTTGAAATATATTAATTAGCTTGTTAATCTTTTATTTTTTATTCTTATTGGTGTAACAAAGTAAAATATAAAACTATAATTCAAGTACACAAAATATATCGTCTACTATTAATAACTATATGAATTTGGTAGTTTCTGTGTTGTTAATATTTTGTCATTTATTTGCTTGTTGAATATTAGTTTATACTGATCTTATTTTTATATATATAATATAAAATTATGAATGTTATACAGAAAATCAGATTTTATTTATTTTTAACATAATTATCAGAGCTATTTTATAGTTTATTCTCACTGAGAACAAACTACTGAAGATGGTTTAGTTGGATTTTATTTAAAAATTATATATAAAGAATAATAAACCTATACATCCACCATAATTTCGAATGCAGTATTGAAAGAGAAAAATCTTGAACATCTTGTTCCGATGATTGAAAATATTATTCAAAGATATTTCTTGAAACCAGTCGATAAACAGAAAGTAAACAAAGAGCACATAATTATAGGATTAGGAAGCGGTGGCACTGTAGCGGAATTAGTTAAAAAAATATCAACTCTTCCTAACAAGGAGAATTTCATTTTTATTCCTACCTCTATCCAAATAAAAATGATTGCTGAAAAGGCTGGTTTAGAATTTACAGATGAGACTAAAATAGATAACCTTGATTTGGTAATAGACGGAGCTGACCAGATAGATCATAATCTAAATATGATTAAAGGAGGAGGAGGAGCACTTTTCAAAGAGAAAATTATAATGTATTCATCAAAGGAAAGGATTATTATAGCAGATTCAAATAAATTCGTAAATAAATTTAATTTACCCATTCCTATTGAAGTTCACCCCTTCGCTAGATCTACTGTAACTAAAAAACTCGAATCTATGAGAATTATAGGAAAAATTACAAAGAGCTCCCAAATAAACAATCGACAAAATAAAAACAATGGTAATTTAAAGTCAGCAATACCTATAATTAGGACTAACCAAAAAGGTTATCCATTTTTTACCGAAAACGGTAACATAATTATAGATACAGAATTTTCAGGTATTGTGAACATAGAAAAGGCAGAACAAGAAATAAAAAGTATCCCAGGTGTTATAGAAGTTGGACTTTTCACTAGAAAAAATAATACGAAATATTATTCTGTCAATAGCGAAGGTAAATTTTCTGTAAAAACATCAGCATCAGTATCTTCTTCTTCTTCATCTTCTTCTTCTTCTTCTTCTTTTTTTTCTTCTAATTAAGTAATAATGAAATACAAATTGTATGTCTCATTAATTTTTGAACCTCTGGATAAACTTGCCGTATCCATAAGAAGTCTCATCCACAATATAATTTTCCATTACTATCTTCCCCCTCAATATAGTCACAATAGGCCAGCCACATAATTCCCATCCATCATAAATAGTATAATCAGAATAAGACTGTAATAGATCAGGCGTGACTCTCTTTTTAAGATCAAGATCCACGATAACGAAATCTGCATCCGATCCTTTCTGTATAGAACCTTTCTGGGGATAAAGCCCAAATATTCTCGATGTATTATAACTTGTAACTTCTGTGACTCTTTGCAAATTTATTCTACCTTTATTTACACCTTCACTTAAAAGAACCGGTAACATAGTAGCAATTCCAGGGAAGCCTGATAATGTTTCTAGCAAATCACCATTCCGATCCAACTTTAGGGATAATCGATTAGCGACATGGTCAGTACCGACTGTATCAATAATTCCATTTCTTAGAGCATACCATAGACTTTGCAAGTCATGTTTAGAACGTAACGGTGGAACTACCTTGCCTTTTAGGTCATTAAAATCATAAGTATGAGTAAGATAGTGAGGACACGTTTCGATATAGAGATTACATCGTCCTTTCTCTTTCTCTTGAATAATAGCATCAATAGCAGCACTCGATCCAATATGTACAAAATATATATTTGAATTATATTTTCTACCGAGTTCAGCAATTTTTTGTATACTTTGTACTTCTGAATAAATGGGTCTACATCGGGACCACAATTCAAGGAAATTCAGGTCAGGTTTGTTATCCTTTCTGCGATCAGTATTTTTTTTTCTACCTGTGATTTAGTTAGAGGTGGTTTTATGGATAAACTGATATTTTTATTGGATTTTGATGATGATGATGATGATGATTAATTTGGTGTAGGTGAGGATAAATTATTATTTTTATTATTAGTATTAGTATTATGATTTTTTTGATCGATAATTTCTCTTTTTATTTCCTTAAAACAGATTTCTGGATCCTCTGCATGTACTAAAAGCATTGCATTAAAATTTGAAGTAGTTTTAACAATTTTATTTAAAAAATCATCAGAAATTTCTACCTTCCCACTTCGAATTTCTTTTTCCATTGGATTTAAATCCATATGGATTTGGTTAAGTTTTGAGCCTAGGTTCATATATACTTTGAATGAATTTATTCCTATTTCTTGTATCAAATATGAAATGTCTTGCAGATGTTGTTCAAGTAAAATCGAAGGATGAATAGTGAAATCTATTACATGATTCTTTAAACTAACATCTATTTGTTTTTTAATGTTATTTCGATAATCTGAATATAATCTTAACATTCTAATCATTGTTGTAACACCTCCTAAGGCTGCGGACTTGGATTCAGTTCTAGCTGCCTGTTCTATTGGAGTATACACACCATAATGAACATGCGGATCTATTAATCCAGGAAGAATATATTTTCCTGATGCATTAATGCTTCTATTATAATTGACGTTACCTACTGATTTGGAAAGCTCTTTTATTTTTCCATTTTCAATCATAATATTGGTATTGAGAATTCCAACTTTTGGAATAACAACATTTCCATTTTTGATTAATAGGTCACATGAATTTTGTTGCATGAAACAATATATAATAAAAGAATATGCCTAATTAATTAAGTTACTATTTGAATGTAGAAATATATTATAGTAGATTTTAGTTTATTTTTTATTTATTTGAAGTTGATTATAATTAATTTTATTATTTTTGAAAAGAAAAAAAGAGGTTTAGGTTACTGTTACCTTACCCGTCATGAATGGGTGTAAAGAACAGTAATAGTCAAATTCTCCTGCGGTATCAAAGGTATTCTCCCATGTTCCCTTTGGTGCAATTATGCTAGAGTCAAATGCTGGAGTTTCTCCTGATCCACCTTGTGCGGTTCCTTCTACCACTGTATGAATTGTAGTGTCATCATTTGTCCATGTAACACTAGAACCAGCTGGTACAGAGATTTCAGTTGGTACGAAAAACTCTTTAGCGCTTGGGTTAGAGGATCCTGCTGCAATAGATACTGCCTCTTGGGCATATGCTAATGTTGCATTCTGTACTTTTTCTTCATTACCTGGTGTTCCTGGTGTTTTTAATGGTGTCTGTGCTTCTGCTGTTTTAATTATTTGTTCATAAGAAGTTGGTTTTGACCAATTGGCTACTGGACTATCGCTACCTTTTGGTGCGACTGCAGTACCTGGTGGATGATCCTTGTCTGTAGAGCTGGCGTCAGAAACAACTGCAAAAGCTGCTCCTTTTACTACATGATTCATGTTGTGGTCTACACCAACGTATGGGAGTGGTGATCCTGGGAATACGGCCTCAAATACGGAAGCAGAACCTGGAGGTACCCACCATGTTTCATCTCTGATATCTTGGGTTCCATAGTCATTACCGTCAGCTGAAGCACCATCTCTAGTGGTCATTTGACCTGATATAAAGTGGAAAGATACTCCGCTATTAGGTCCTGGACTAAGGATATACCATCTTGTTAACTCATCTGGTTTGACTTTGAATATTTGGGGATCTTTATTCAATACAATCTTAGCTTTCTCACCAATACTTGGAACATATTTGTGGGCCATACCATTTGTCAATACAAGGTCTGGCTGATCTGTAGCAAATTTGGTAAGATCAAAGGTTCCTGTAGTTCCATTGCTTCCTACGAATAATCCTTTATCAGCAGTGTTGAATACTTCTCCAAAAGATAAATAGAATTCCTTTGCTGGTTTTTCATTCTTTGGATGAACAACAACGGCACCATACATACCATTTGCAATATGTTCCCATACTCCATTCAATGCATCAGCACCACAATGATACATAAATGCACCAGGAGTATCTGCATGTAATGTAACATGTTTGGTTTGTCCTGGTTCTATATTGCCAGAGAGCACATTTTCAGGACCCAATCCAGCATGGAAATCTAAACTATGAATGGTTTTACCGTCATTTTTAATTGTAATATTTAAAATATCGCCTTGGTCAGCAGCAATAACTGGAGCTGGAATAGTTCCATTAAAGGTCATTGCAGCATATTCAATTCCTCCTGGATGTAAAACATTATCTGGAGCCACTTGAACTTTAACTTCGTTAGCAAACAATTTAACCTGCTTAACTGTTCCTGTTCCTTTTTGAGTATCTTCTGTTGTTTGTGCAAAAGCTTTGTTAATGAATGGAAGACCTGATACAAATGGACTTAATAAAAGGCCACTTACAAGCATACCCATCATTATTCCGGTAGTTAGTAGTAGTTTCATTAAAGCCAGTTCCTCATTGTTCCTATATAATGTTTTTCTTTAATTTTTTTATTCTAAAATTTTACTATCTTTTTCATAGTAACATAAATAATTCAAGTTTTTCTCATATATCATAGAAAATATTTATATTTTATTTAAATTTAATAAAATTCTTTGATATAACTATTAATTTATCAATTGACCACGGCGCAGATTGTTCATTTAGTTTAGAATATATTTATTGTTTTGATAAAATGTATAACTTTCGTTTGGGCTGGTAGTTTAGGGGTAGTAATGTTCGGTTCGCAACCGAAAGGTCGCGGGTTCAAATCCCGCCCAGTCCATACAACCCTCGGTTCGAAAGACCAACCTAAAAAACGAAAAAGCTTTAAGCTCATTACTACCAATACAAAATAGAATAAAAGATACAGAAATGCGGGACTTGTACAATAGAAAACAAAAATTGGCACATTGGATATCCAAGGCTAAAACAGAACTTGTAGAACCAGATAGAACCCATGTTTTGGAATTTGTTGAGTATATGCAGGAAAAGGATAAGAGTATACTTTGGATTGTAAGATGTATAACTGCTCTTATTTACATAAGAAGACAATTAAATAAACCATTTGTTGATTGCAAAAAGGAGGATATCAAATCTCTATTTGTATGGATGGATACCAAAAATTGCAAAGCATCCACTCATGAAAAATTTAGAAAAATTCTAAAAATATTTTACAGGGTTGTATTTGGAAAAAATGAGTTTCATCCAGACACAGTAAATTGGTTTTCGACTCAAGTAGGTAAAGAAAAGTCAAGAAAGAGATTTAGATATTGCAGAGTATCTTGAAGAAAATGAAGTTCCTGTTTTAATAGAGGCGGCACCGACAATTCAAAAGAAAGCATTTCTCGCTTGTGTGTACGAATCAGGAGCTCGTCCAGAAGAATTTCTGAGATTAACAAATATAGATATAAAAATAGATACCAATGGAGCAATATTATTTTTAAGGGGAAAAACTGGAGAAAGAAGAGTTAGAATTGTTTCGTTTGCCAAATTACTCCAACAGTGGCTCGAAATTCATCCATTAAAAGACAAACATCAATTTCCTATTTGGATTAGTCAAGCAACTAATTACATGAATGATTCTTTGGGATTAAGAGGAGCTCAAAAAATAATTGAAGAAGCTCTTATAAGTACTGGTTTAGATAAACATAAAAGGTTATATTTACTAAGGCACAGCCGTGCCACTCACCTTTGTAAACATCTGACAGAAGCACAAATGTGTGTTTTCTTTGGTTGGGCTATTGGAACAAAAGTAGTAAGACGTTATATTCACTTATCTTACTATATTCCAAAAACTTCTATAATACATATTGATGAACAATTTGTATGGTTTGGAATAACAGAACAAGATGCAAAACAATACAAAAGGGATTAATTTCTTTCACAGATATACAATATTATTTTTTAATTAAAAATTTTTTTGGTTAAGATATTCAAATTTTCTTTTATAATATCTTTCTTTTAGTATTATTAATTGAGTATACTTGTTGTATTGTATGATATTCAAAATAAATAGTAAAATCAAGTAATCATGATCAATCAATCAATATATTATAAAGATAGATATTGTTATAATTGTAAATAATTTTGTAATAAATTGGTCTTTTATATATTATCAGTATCATAGTATAATATTTGAGAGGAATGAAAAAGAGAAGCAGAAGAAAGAAGAAGTAAAAGATGATATTGTTAAGGATTTTGATGGTGTAGTTAGAGAAGGTAGCGTTTTATCTTCTGTATCTGGAATAATATTTGGTTTTTTGCTAAATATTTCTATAAATTCTCCAACTGGATTTACAACAGAGGATAGTTTAATACTTATGATTTCTCTTTATTCAATAACTTTTGCTGTATCATTTTTTGTAATGCCTGTAGTCTATCACCATTTACAATATCCATATCGCGATATTGAAAAGTTCAAAATCAGATCTCATCAATTTATAAAATTTGGTATGATTCCAGGAGGAATTACCATGTATTTAAGTTTAGTACTTGGTTTAAAATTTGGTTTACATAATGGTATTGGACCAAGTTATGAACACCTTTCATATATACTTGCAATAGTTCCTCTTGTTTTGGTTTATATTTTCTTCAGAAAAAGAAAATGAGATTATATAGGATTAGAAAAGTCTAAGCATCATAACTCATTTATTGCACATGCATAACATGGTTTCTCTGGAATTGTAGATACTCCAACAACATTCGATGCTGTTCGTATGGGAGAAGGATTCGCACCTGAATTAGTGACTGTAACACCTTGACAAGGGGAACTGGAAATACTAGCGGAGCAACTGTATCATCAGGTGGTGGAAGATTTGGTGTATCTAAACCAATAGTCATTGAAAACATAATCACATAGACGGACAGATAATAGATAGAACAATAAGAAAAAGTTGCACTGGATGAAGATCTAATTAGGT
Source organism: Nitrososphaeraceae archaeon (assembly GCA_025924135.1). Classification (GTDB taxonomy): domain Archaea; phylum Thermoproteota; class Nitrososphaeria; order Nitrososphaerales; family Nitrososphaeraceae; genus TH1177. Next base: position 29,787 of record JAICEO010000008.1, read on the forward strand.
ATAAAAGATTTTTACTCCAAAATGTATATAATATTATATCGCTAGTCCACAACACTACAAACAACACAAAGCCATAAAATAAAACACTTGTTTCACACATGCAAGCAAAGGAAGTAGAGGAAGTTGTGTCTCTTCTTTCTTCTACTTTTGTTAATATTTTGTTATAATAGACAATTATTAAATTAATTAACCCATGTGGAATTCCACATGATTCCCACCGAACCCGAGTGAAATTATACACCAATATAGTAGATATGGACTACAGTATAATAAAAAATGCAAATCTCTGAGTCATCCTCATTTGAAAATTTTACCTATGCTATAAAATCAAATCAAAATTTTTCTTTTAGTTTTTTAAATCAATCTACCTGTCAATTCACGAATCCTGAATAGAACATAATCAATAGTATCTTCTTCTCTTCCATACTTCCATACTTCATCTTTTAGTAAAGCTTTTTTCTTTTTGTTTATAGCTCTATTTCTTTTTTATCATGTTCTTTGATAATATTGTCTATTATTACTTCATTCTGTTGTTGAGTATTCTCTTTATTGGCTTTATATTTCTCCAAAGTCCAATCTATCAATTCTATAATCTTTTGATGCCGTTCATTATAGGTAGGATGACAATTAGATCTAATCATTTTTTGACGTTCATCTCTAATAGATAACAA